>CAZTDJ010000069.1:0-4389 GCA_964612835.1 Candidatus Woesearchaeota archaeon | reverse complement strand
ACGATGGCAGGTGTGTCGGGGTAGAGCGCCGAAGGCGCTAGTCGCGCGCGAAATTTTTTCTCAAGATCATCAAATATTTCTGAACGCTTTACGAAAATCTTTTTCAAACTATGTTTCTCATCGCTTTTTTTGTTTAATTTCTAGGCTAAAAAATTTTGCACAAAGCCTAAAAATTGAGAAGATTTAAAAAATGCATTTCTTTTTCTTTGAGTATGGAAGTTTCCATTATTGTTCCCGTAAGAAAAATAAATGCATACATCAAAGAGTCTCTTTCTTACATCAAAAAATTAGCATACCCTCATTGGGAAGTTCTTATCATTCCAGACAAAAAGGAAAAAAATGACGCGCATTTAGAAAATAAAAAAATTAAGATTGTTGCTGGCCCGATTGAGCCAGGAAGGAAAAGGGATTTTGGAGTTAAGATTTCAAAGGGGGAGATCCTTGCGTTTATTGATGATGATGCCTTTCCTGTGCAAGATTGGTTAGATCATGCGCTCAAACATTTTAAAAATAACAGCGTAGGAGCGGTATGCGGACCGGCAGTGACCCCCCTGCATGATTCTTCCAAGCAAAAAATTTCCGGCTATTTTTATGAGTCCTTTCTGGGAAGCGGAAATTTGAGATGGAGATATCTTCCTTTACAACAAAGGGATGTTGATGATGCTCCCAGCTGCAATCTCCTCGTGCGCAGGAGCGTATTTGAAAAAGCAGGGGGATATAACTCCCATTACTATCCTGGGGAAGACACCAAACTCTGCCTTGACATTGTAAAAAAAGGCTACCGGATAGTGTATGAGCCAAAGGCAATGGTGTATCATCATCGAAGAGCGATCTTTAAAGGGCACCTCACGCAGATATGGAACTACGGGCTGCATCGGGGATTCTTCATGAAGAAGTTCCCTGAAACCTCATTAAGAGTAGGATACCTTCTCCCCTTAGTTTTTTTTATGGGGTTGATGGTGGGCCCATTTTTATTTCAATTCGGGGCTTTTTTTGAGGGAGTGTATGCGGCTTCCGTGTTCTTGTATGTCCTTGGTTTAATCCAAGCAAGTTCTCCCGCGAAAACAATGTATACCACTCTTTTAACCATGCTCACCATCCCCCTCACTCATCTTGTGTATGCAGTGGGAGTTTTAAGGGGAGTATGGGCGAAGGAACTAAAAAGATAAATTTAAAAAGGAAAGAAGCAACGATTTTTAAAAGTTAACGCATGTTAACACTCCAACCATGAAAGTGATGATTAGCTATCCTCCGATTGAAACCACAAAGGGAATTCCCCAGGTTGCCCAAAACAGGCAATTCCAATATTTCAATAATCCACTTTATATTTATCCCGTTATTCCCGCGCAAGCTGCGACGATGCTCAATCAGAGAGGCTATGATGTGATCTGGAATGACGCGGTCGCCATGCAGTGGAGCTATTCCCAATTTCTCGAGAACATTAAAAAAGAAAAGCCAGACTTTGTCGCAATTGAAAGCAAGACCCCCACGATCAAGCACTATTGGAAAGCGGTCCAGGACATCAAAAAAGTTCATCCTCAGTGCGTTGCTGTTTTATATGGGGATCATGTCACCGCATTGCCTGAAGAGAGCATGATTAATTCTCCGGTTGATTATGTAGTGACAGGAGGAGACTATGATTTTGCCATTGTCAATTTATGTGAACATATTTCTAAGGGAATCGCTTTAGAGCCGGGAGTTTGGTTTAGGGAAAAAGGCATGATTCAAAATAATGGGAAATACCAAACCAACCACAATCTTAAGGAAGTCCCCATGATTGATCGGGATCTTACCATGTGGTGGCTGTACAAGTATAATGGGAATTATAAGTACATTCCGGGAACATACACGATGGTTGGCAGGGACTGCTGGTGGAGAAAAGACGGGGGATGCACATTCTGCTCATGGACCGCGACCTATCCTAATTTCCGGACAAAAAGCCCAGAGGAACTTCTTGATGAAGTGGGGCATATTGTTGATATGGGCATAAAAGAAATTTTTGATGATACAGGAACATTCCCGGTTGGCCCCTGGCTGAAGAAATTTTGTGAGGGAATGATTGAAAGAGGCTACAGCAAAAAAATTAAAATAGGATGCAACATGAGGTTTGGAGCGCTTTCAGAGGAGGAATATATGCTTATGGGAAAAGCAGGATTCCGGTTTATTCTCTACGGTTTTGAGTCAGCGAATCAAAAGACGCTGGACATGCTTAACAAAGGGGTAAAAGTTGAGCAGCAGGTAAGGGATTTGGAAATTGCGAAGAAAGCAGGGTTAGATCCGCACATTACGGTGATGATGGGCTATCCTTGGGAGACGTTTGAGGATGCGCAAAGAACCATAGACCTAGGAAAGTATCTTTTCAGGCAGGGATGGGTTGATACATTGCAGGCAACGATCGTTATTCCCTATCCCGGAACATCTCTTTTCAAGCAGTGCGAGGAAAACGGATGGCTGAAAACAATGGACTGGGAAAGGTATGACATGAGGGAAGCCATTATGAAAAGCCCCCTGACAGAAGAACAAACGAAAATGCTTACCCAGCAATTGTACAAGCTCTTCTTTGAACCCAAATATATCATAAGAAAAGTCACGCAGATCAGAAAGTGGGACGATCTTAAGTTTATTGGAAGGGGAGTAAAGGCTGTTTTCGGGCATTTGATGGATTTCTCTGTAAAGCAGCCCATCGAAGCCGAATCCCTCTCGTCTTAATATGCTTGTTTTTTCTCGAAAAACTTAAATAATCTGTTAAAAATTTAATCCTCAATGAAAAAAGGGGCTATACTGGAAAAGCCAGTTATTTCTATCATTATCCCCGCATGGAATGAGGGAAAATACATTGAAAAAACTATTGAAAGTGTAAAACATCAAAATTTCAAGGATTATGAGATTGTTGTTGTTTGCAATGGCTGTACAGACAATACTGAATCAATAGCGAAAAGATATGCGAGAGTTATCTCACTCAAGAATGGAAATGTTGCCGCGGCAAGGAATGCGGGTGCAAAAAAGGCAAAGGGGAAAAAATTGGTTTTCTTAGATGCTGACACCGCTCTTCTCGATAAAGAGATTCTTCGAGAAATTTCCTCTGAAAAAGCAGTTATAGGCACTTGTTTTGGGAAACCGAGTAAATTTGGTCTTTTTTATTTTGCTAATTCTTATGTGAAAAATTTGGCCTCATTCTTTTTTGGCATGGTGAACGGGATAACATTCTGTGACAAGAAATTATTTTTTGATGTGGGCGGGTATGATGCAAAAAAAGTTCCCATGGAGAATCATGATCTTATAAAAAAAATGAAGAAGCATGGAAATTTTAAGCTTTTGCCTTTATATGTTTCAAATTCAGTGCGGAGATATGAAAAATGGGGTTTGATACTTCCATCCTTTTTTTGGATAAAGAAAATTTTTGGAAGCAAAGAAAAATATCCAGCAGTCCGCTAGCCAATTGCCCTTCGTACATCAGTAACTTCTGCGCTGTTTACCCCTTTGATCTTTTGAACGTCCTTTTCAAGAGGCTCCAAATCGCCTTGCTCTTCTTTGATTGTAAAGAAAATGTTGATTGCTTTTATCCCAAATGCAATCTCTTCAATCTCTGTTTTCCCCACATTGCCGCCAAAATTTTTTACCCTTTTTTCCGCTTCTTGTTGCACACCCTCTGCAGAAACCGTTGGGCTTTCAAGCATGGCGCGCAGGGTAACAACGACATATGCCATCTTAATTAGGGCCTTCAAATCCGCATTTGGGGCACTTGTAACGGGCCGCAGTTTTTCTATTGTGGGCGCTTCGGTGAATTTCTGTCTCATTGCAGCAGGGGCATCTGAAGGTTACTGCCCCAGGATCATTCGCAACTCCTGATTTTACGGCTTTTTGGGGAAATTCTTGATCCATTGGCTCTGTCCTAAATCTATAGATAATCAACTTAAGCTTGGCTGGTCTTTATATTCTTTATGGTGAAAATAGCCTTCTAGGCTTGAGCCAAAGCCCCTGCATCAGAGACATGCCCTAATGCCTGTTTTCCAATTTTGAAGGAAGCGTTCCTGTCCGCGTTATCTTGGTGCGCGCAATTTCTGTTTTGGTATTGAAAAAGCCAGAAACATTTTCAAAAGCTTTTATTTTAGAACATAGAAGCATACCGAGAAACGTTTGTGACATCCTCTCCACCCTAAAGGGTGGAGCTTCCAGCGCCTGTTTCAGCGCGTGTAGTTCCCGCTTCATTGATTCCGCTTGCTTTCTTTAATGAAAGTATTGGCAGTATCTCCGCAGGCGTATGGGTTCGGGCTCGTCCAGCCCTACCGTAAATATTCATCGCAGCATTGCAATCCCTGTTCATTATCAAATCGCAGCGAGAGCATTCAAAAGCTCTTTTGTTCAATGGCATCTCTTCTAGATTTCCGC
>CAZTDJ010000068.1:0-4493 GCA_964612835.1 Candidatus Woesearchaeota archaeon | reverse complement strand
TCATCCTTTAAGCAACCAAATAATTCAGCAATTCCATAGAGTTCACCATCAAACAAATCGTAAACTTCTGAAGTGTATAAAAAAGGCAATTTATCAAACAGCGCTTCTACAAAACCACCATCACTAAAGGGCATCTTTTTTGATTCCATGGCTGATATAGACTCCTTACATATGTCCACGAAATAATGCACTGCCTCCCCCAGAGATGTATTCTCTTCTGCTATTTTAAAATAAAGGAAATGGATTTTTTTCCAGTTACTACATCTTTCTTCATAATCTTTGAAAATTTTAGCTTCTTTTTTACAACTTAAAAGAAAATCCTTTTTTGCTTCTCGGTCCCCCCGCATCTTAAAAATTTCTTTATTTTCCATTTTAATATCTACCATAGTTCCTATTCCTTTTTTTCATATACTGGATCCCAAATTATACCTGACTCATCCCTGTGGTGGGTTTCAAATGATCCATATTTAACATTTATTTTATTGCCCAACACATCAATATATATCTTAATAGTTTCACGATTTTTATAATCTACTAGCACATCTTCCGTTGTACCAAATCCCCATTTGTTAGATTTTTTTGCGAATCGTGGTTCTTGTTGGATTAATCCTTTTAGTCTCTGCTGCTCTTCATTACTAAAAGTCAGCATTCCAATTGGCGGATAAGAACTTATTTCCTGGTCGGGTCCCTTAACGCACTCGCTGCACGGACACGCGACAACATGAAAAGCGTCTTTTCCATAGACACACATAGTTGACCACAGAGGATTAAACGTTCCATCAGCGGTTATTAAAAAATCCTCAATCGTTCCCTTAACTTCTTTCAACTTTTCACAAATTTGCGTTAACGTTTTCATATTAACCTCCAAACTTTATGATTTTTAGTATATCACCCTTATATTTAAACTTTATTCATTTTTTAGTAGTTACATTATTGAAATGATTTCAAATATCCTGAAAATCTTTTAGAGTTTAGTATGATCTCTTCTTAAGAATTGCTGCAACTTCCTCGTCCTCTACCTGCTCAAAATTCTGGTAGAATTCTCCAATCGCGACTAAAAAATCAGTGGTATAAAGGCTTACGACCTCCACATCATTTCCTAACATGTCCACTGCTTCAGAAGAAGAGACGGGAACCGCGACAACGACCTTTTTTGCCTTTTGCTTCTTGGCATAGCGCACTGCCGTGAGCATTGTCGCTCCTGTCGCCATCCCATCATCCACGAGAATAGCTATTTTTCCTGCAAGATCCACTTCTTCTACCCCATACCTCTTTTTTCTTTCCTGTATCTCTTTCATCAGCCTTTGTTTCTCTTCCTGGATACAGGCATCACCCACCCCCAGCTGGCGCATAACCCCCTCATTCAAAAAAACGCTTCCGTCCTGGCATACTGCTCCAAGCGCCAGTTCCGGATTTTGGGGAGAGCCAATCTTTTTAAGAATAAGAACATCAAGCTTGGCATTTAAAGATTTCGCGATTTCATACCCAATGACAACCCCCCCTCTTGGAATCGCGAGAATTATGGGCTTTTTCCTTGCGTACTTCTTCAGCTTTTCCGCGAGCAGTTTCCCAGCCTCATTCCTGTTTTTGAATATCATTCTAATTGTGGGTATACCAAAACTTCAGCACTTCTTCTTTCGAGTCGAGCCTGCAAAATCCAAATCTGACAAATTGGACAATGCCCCCTATGTCAATATCTTGAACAGAAGGCTCAGCGAATCCTTGTATTATTTTTTTATCAGGCATAAGTATCTCTGCCTTTGCAAGGTTCTTGCTTTCCGGCAGCCAATGTATCAATTTCGCGTGAAGGCTTTGGTCTAATGCTTTGGAAATAAATAGATACTTTCCTTTTTCAACCTTGAAATTCAAGCAGCCAAGAAGCCTGTACGATTTTCCCTCCTCCAGCTCATCATCGACATAAAAGTTTTCATGAGCCTCTATTTTTCTCTCGCCCATCTCCACATCAGGATGAAGCCTCAATGAGACCATCTGCTGGGGAGCGCCTTCTATCCTCACTTTTTTCATCGTATGAAGGAAGAAATATCTTTTCGCGGCCTTGTCAAGAATCCTCCTGTTCCGCGCGATTAAATCATCCCACGGCAACACCGCCTCTGCCTTGCTGATCCCTGTTGAAAGAACAAAATTCTTGATGGCTTCAGGAACAAACCCCCTCCTCCGCAGCGCGACAAGCGTGGTAAGCGAGGGATCCTCCCACCCCATCAATTCCCCTTTCTGTATCTTTTCCCTGATCATCCTTCCCGAGCTTTCAACACCTTCAAGGTTAAATCTTCCAAACTCATAGCACGCTGTCTCAGGAAATCCCAGCATTCGCTGGATGCTCCTCTGAAGCTCTCCTCTTAATTCAAACTCTTTTGTCCGGAATCTGTGGGTCACTCCCTCCAGCCCGTCCATGACAGAATTCTCAAAATCATAGGTGGGCCATACCCGATACCGCGTTCCTACCCGCGCGTGAGGCTCCCTGACAATTCTCATAAGGGCAGGATCCCTCATCGTCGTGTTCTGGTGCTGCATATCAAGATTCAATCGCACGATCATCCCTGCGTCTGAGGTGAGCATCTGCTGCCATAAACCTACATTTGTCTGCGCATTCTGCTTCTTGCACGTGCAGCCCATTCCCTTGAGCCGATAGTCGCTGATCATCTCCTGGGGGCATGAGCACACATAAGCGAGATTTTTTCTGATCAGCTGCTCTGCATAGCGGTAAAATTTTTCAACATGGTCAGAAGCGTAGTCAACGAAATCTGGAATAATGCCGAGCCACTGGTAATTCTCAAGGTGGATGTCATAAAACTCTTTTTTCGCGAGCAGGGGGTTTGTGTCCTCAAATCTCAGAATAAACTTTCCCTTATGCCTTTGCGCGAACTCATAATTCAGAAAGATCGCCTTCGCATGCCCGATATGGGGATATTTGCTTGGTTCTGGAGGGAAGGCGGTGACAACATTCTGGCCAGGCCTGATTTCCACAAAAGCAAAGATATCCTTCTCCTCTTTTTTTTGCTCCAGCAGCTCGGGAGCTATTTTTTTCAGTGCCTCTTCCTGTTCTTTAGCGGTTAACGCGTGCGCTTTTTTAACCAGTTCCTGAATAAGGGCGAAAGCTTTCGGAACGTCTTTTCTCAATTCCGGAATTTCCCCCAAAACTTTTCCGAGAATGGCTTTCTCGTCAGCTGCCCCCTTGTGCTTCACCGCGTTGTGCAGAACATATTTCCAGATATCCTGTTCCATCATATCTCTTTTTTTTACAATCTTTATAAAGCTTTTTTGAATCGAACTTATTCTGGCTTAAAAAGAAAACTCCTGAGGTTAGCACACAGATGAATGATTGAATCCCTCTTATTGAATCCCTCTTTTTCAAACTCCTGTCGAGAAAGATGTTTTCCCCCCACTATCTTGGCTAATTTAGTTTTGTATTCGGGCCTTAATTCTGGCTCTAGAAATTCCTTTTCAAACTTATCAATCACCAAATTGATAGCCTGAGACTTATTTTTAAGCCCGTATTTTCCTTTTACAATAATTAAAACTCTATCTTCATGTTCGCCTAGTTTGACTCTTGCTTGTACCATTTTATAATAAATTATAATAAAATATTATATAAACCTTTCAGTTTAGTTCACAAAAAATAAAAAATAATTACGCTAAATAAAGCCAACAGAAAAAAGAGCAATACCTTCTTTTTTGGGGAGATCAATAAAATAACGGCCTCTAACAAAAGGATCCATGATTGGGCGCTTATTATCTCATACATATTTCGCTCCCGCGATTAATCCAAATCCGACAGTCGCTAAAACTCCAGCGAGTATTTCCACTAACGGGTGTGGGGAGAGTTTTACGATGATGATCGCGACAACAATCAAGGATATTCCAGAAATATCAAAAGCCAAAATTAGTTTAGATTTTCCTCTCTTGTCCATAATAAAAAATATACTAATTTTCTATTTAAACCTTGTCTTTTCCTTGAAAAAGGAATAAAAATAAAATAAAAAAATAAAAATAAAATTAGTGCTGGTGCTTTTCCACTGCAAGCGCCCCTGGCCCGCTCCAATAGAGGCTTAAAAGTGCTGCAATTCCAAGCAGATGGAAGAAAAGATTAACAAATCCCATTTGCTTAATAACTGTAGGAGCAACGACAAAAATAGTTGCAACTCCCAATACAACCACCAGAGGCCATACAGCATACTTCAATTTCCATCCAACAAGCACTGCTGCTCCAAAAACAATTTCAGAAACCAACAGAAGCCAACCAAAAAAAGAAGGCGCTGGAAAGCTAAGATCACCCAACATGCCTATAATCCCTGCGGGATTCATGAGCTTGTATGAACCGGCAAGAACAAACATCAAGCCAACTGCCAGCCTTAGCACTGTGGGGCCATATCCCCTGCAGTAGCATTTCCTCTTTTCCATTTCTTTCATTTTTTCACCTCCTTTTGCAATTTTTCTATCATTTCTTTTACTTCTTGAGCATGCCCGTTAACATT
>CAZTDJ010000067.1:2505-4582 GCA_964612835.1 Candidatus Woesearchaeota archaeon | reverse complement strand
AATGGGCAAACAGGCCAGTACAATCGACAGATAGACAAACAATTTGCAAATGAGTTTATGAAAGAGTTGAACCGCCTGGATATTTTTTATCAGGAGAGGAAGGCAGAAATCAAGGGGAAAAATAGGGTCACAATAGATGTTCTTGTTGAGCCAAGCGTTAAACTTTTTTATGATGACGCAAAAAACAAGGAAGATGATGACGCATGGAGCGATCACGTAAGAAACTCCTTGAAAGGGCTAGCCTATTTTAAGGAATATCAAGATTTGGAATTTGTCGTGAACGCCGTTAAACTCCTTCCTCCAGACCAGTTTACAACTTTACCAGATGTTCGGCAAGATGCTTATTCAGAAACCCAAGCAATTTTTGATTATATCGCTTTTACAAAACGATCTTCATCTTCAGATATCACCATCGCTTTTCTTGGGGGGAAAAAGGGAAGAGAATATAGTGGGATAGTGAATCGCATTAACGGGGAAGCTTGCATTGTTTCGCTGACAACATCCGATAATTTAAATAAGAATGTTCTTGCACATGAAGTTGGGCATCTTTTTGGAGCGACGCACCAAGGACTTCTTGCGTACGTCTTAGTATGTGTCCCCTCTTTTGGGACCATCACCTATGGTATGGACATTATGACTCCAGGAGCAGATGTCATTGTTAAGAAATGGAGTGAAGCAAATAAAACCATCATCAAAGAGAATAAACACAAATTTAATCCAGAACAAAAGGAAGAAAATACGCCCTAATTTTTTCTTTTTAAGTTTTTGATGGCAAGTTTTAAATAATCTTTCAGGAATCAATGCAGTATGCAAGAACCGCGACTTAGAGAGAAAGCGTGGGAAAAAGGTTTTGAGAAAGAGATCTATGAAAAGTGGAAAAAAGAAAAGAGATACCGCTTTTCTAAAGATGCAAAGAAGCCCGTATACTCTCTTGATACCCCTCCACCCTATGTCAATACCCCCATCCATATTGGCCAGGCGACAACCTATGTGTTGATGGACATGTTTGCGAGATTTAAAAGAATGACCCATCATGAGGTTCTTTTCCCTCTAGGGTTGGATCGCAATGGGCTCCCTATTGAGGTTGCGGCAGAGAAGCGCTTCAACGTCCGACTTACGGAAACACCGCGAGAGCAATTCCTTGAGCTCTGCAAAAAGGTGTTGGAAGAAAGCAGCGAAATCTCCACAAATAGTTTTCTTCGATTAGGAATAAGCTTCAATGCGTGGGAGAAGGGGGATAATATCGGAGATGTGTATTTGACAGATTCTGAGGAGTACCGCGCGCTTACCCAGGCGACATTTATTGACATGTGGGGCAAAGGCCTGATTTACGAAGATGAGAGGATCAACAACTGGTGCCCAGGATGCCAAACAACGTTGGCTGATGCGGAAATTGACTATAAGGAGATTCCCTCGAATTTTAATTATGTGATCTTTACTGTACAGGAAACGGGTGAAGGGATCATCATTGGAACAACCAGACTTGAGTTGATTTGCAGTTGCGGCATGGTCATTTTTAATTCCAAAGATAAGAGATACACCCATTTGAATGGCAAGACAGCGATTACCCCCCTATACAACAAGAAAGTGAAAATTATGGCGCACCCCATGGCGGATCCAGAAAAAGGAACAGGATTGGTGATGATGTGCAGCGCAGGAGATACCTCTGATATTCGATTTTTGCGTGAAATGAATCTTGAGCCGGTTATTTCTATCAATAAAAATGGGACGATGAATGGGAACGCTGGATTCCTCGAAGGGCTAAAAATCAAAGCGGCGCGAAAAACGATTATCGAAAAAATAAAAGAAAACGGTCTTCTCGTGAAGCAAGAGAGTACCATCCACCGAACCCCCATCTGCGAACGCTCAAAAGATGAAATTGAGTTCATCTCTATGAAGGAATATTACGTGAAGCAGGTGGAATACAAGGAGAAGATGCTGGAGCTCGCTTCGCGCTTGCATTTTTTTGCAGAAGAATCCCGACAAATTTTTATCGACTGGATTGAGTCTGTTTCGATTGATTGGCCCATCACAAGAAGGAGATACTATGCGACGGAAGTTCCGTTGTGGTATTGCA
>CAZTDJ010000067.1:0-2495 GCA_964612835.1 Candidatus Woesearchaeota archaeon | reverse complement strand
ATTGCAAGAAGTGCCATGAGCCCGTTGTTCCACCAAAGGGAAAATACTACAAACCCTGGAAAGAACCGTGCCCCCTCAAGAAATGCAAAAAATGTGGTTCGGAGGATTTTACCGGGGACGAGCGTGTTTTTGATACCTGGTTTGATTCCGCGATCACGCCGCTGTATATTCTAGGTTATGGAAGGGATGATAGGTTTTTTTCCAATCACGCTCCCTGTTCGTTAAGGCCGCAGGGCAAAGAAATTGTACGGACATGGCTGTATTACACTGTTTTAAAAAGTTACCTGCTTACAGGAAAGCTTATTTTTGATGATGTCTGGGTTAACTTCCACATCGTTGATGAGATGGGGAAAAAAATGTCCAAGTCTCTTGGAAATGTGATAGATCCCCAAAAGGTGCTTGATGAATTTGGGGCTGAACCTTTCCGATTGTGGTGCGCAGTTGAGGGCAATCTTGAGAAAACGGATTTTCGATGCTCGTTTGAAAGAATTGCAGGAGCGGGAAAAACGTTGAATAAATTGTGGAATGTTTCTAAATTCATCAGCATGCTTCCTGAACCAAAGAGCAAGGGAGTATTAACAGAGAGTGATACGTGGATCCTGAACGAACTTGCGATTCTTGTGAGATCAAGCAGTAAATGTTACGCACACTATGATTTTCACACCCCTGCCACGATGATCAAGCATTTTATTTGGGAAACGTTCGCTTCCCATTATCTTGAACTTGTGAAAAATCGCGCGTATAACGAGCAGAACAATTTTGAGAAAGGCTACCAGCACAGCGCCCTTTCAACATTGAATCAGTGCCTTTCTGTGGTGTTACAGCTGCTTGCCCCCATTATCCCCCTGTTTACCTCAAAAGTGTATGCTGATGTGTATGGGGAGGACATTCATTCTCTTTCATTCCCTGAAGCAGGGGAAGAGCGCAAGACTGATTTTACCACACAGGACATTGTTGAGTTGA
Source organism: Candidatus Woesearchaeota archaeon (assembly GCA_964612835.1). Taxonomy (GTDB): domain Archaea; phylum Nanobdellota; class Nanobdellia; order SCGC-AAA011-G17; family JAGVXY01; genus CAZTDJ01. The sequence continues at coordinate 1,532 of CAZTDJ010000067.1, read as the reverse complement.
ACAGCCAGCTCTGGAAGGCGAAAAAGGACAAAGGGCTTTCTTTAAAGGCGGAAATTAGGAGAGTGACACTTCCAGAAAGGTTTAAAAGTATTGTAAAGGACTTATCTGCGATGCATACCCTTAAAGAAATCCATTTTGGAAAAGAGATTGAGATAGTTTTCTAGCAGGTGTTTTTTATGGTTGAAGCGAAATTCAAACTCAAAAGATTGTTAAAAGAACTGCAGGAAATTCGGGGGAGGCATACTGAGCTGGTAAGCGTGTATATTCCCGCAGGATACGAACTCAATAAGATTATCAACCAGCTAATGCAGGAGCAAGGGACTGCAGAGAATATCAAAGACAAATCAACACGGCAGAACGTCATTGATTCATTGGAGCGCATCATACGACACTTGCGGCTTTTCAAAAAAACACCAGAAAATGGACTTGTCGTTTTTTCAGGGGATTGCTCTTCGAGAGATGACAAGGTGGATATCCGGGTGAGGAGCCTTGAACCTCCCAAACCTCTAAATCAAAAAATCTATCGCTGCGGCCAGGTGTTTTTCCTTGAGCCTCTTTTGGAGATGCTTGAGCATAAAGAGTTTTACGCGCTCCTCATTGTTGAAAGAAAGGAAGCAACGATAGGGGTCTTACGCGGCAACAGCATCACCGAGATTACAACCATGACATCAGGAGTTCCGGGAAAAACGCGGGCGGGGGGGCAATGCCTTTCTTTTGATACGGTCGTGGAGATAGGAGATGGCCAGCAGATCCCTATGTGTGAAGTCCAGAAAGGAGATGTTCTTTCTTCCTATGATTTCACTCAACGAGCTATTATTTCTTCTCCTGTTCTTGATGTATGGAAAACAACCAAGGAAAAAGCATATACCTTGAGGACTAAAATATCTGAGATTACCGCTTCAGGAGACCATCTCTTCTTTTTACCCGATGGGACGACAAAGGCAGCCGAAGAGTTAAACGTTGGAGATTATGTACTCACTGCAAAAGGGGAGGCCGCTTTTATTGAAGAAATCCAAGTTACTGAACATCCCCATGAGATGTATGATCTCAAAGTTAAAAACAAAAATTTTATCGCTGCCCAGTTTGTAGTCCATAATAGCGCTCAGCGATTTGAACGGCTGCGAGATGAATTGGCAAAGGATTTCTTTAACAGGATTGCTGAAGTTCTTCACAAGGAATTTTTGATGAAGGAGCATCTTGAAGGGCTTTTAGTGGGTGGGCCTGGACCAACAAAAGAATTTTTCCTCGGCGGGAATTTCCTCAACCAGCAGTTAAAAGATAAAGTCAAGGCAGTGAGGGATACGGGCTATACAGGGATGTTTGGCCTGAATGAGCTTGTTGAGAAAAGCAAGGATATCCTTGCTGAAGAGGATATTATCAAGGAGAAAAAGATCATGGAGCGTTTTTTTCGGATGCTTTCGACAGAACCAGAAAAAGTTGTGTATGGAAAGGATGCTGTTGAAAAGGCAGTGGCGTATGGGGCAATTGAAACCTTGCTTCTGTCGGAGAAGCTTGATGATGCGATGGTTGAT
>CAZTDJ010000066.1:0-4693 GCA_964612835.1 Candidatus Woesearchaeota archaeon | reverse complement strand
TGCTTTTTGGATGTAGGAGGGGGAGCTTCCTATGAAAAAATGAAAGAGGGGCTTGACATTGTTTCTTTGAACAAAAATGTTGTTGGAATCTTCATTAATATTTTTGGGGGCATTACCCACTGTGATGAAATTGCAAAAGGGATTATTGAATTCTTGGATGCAAAAAAAACGCGCAAAAAAATGGTGGTACGAATGATTGGAACGAATGAAAAAGAAGCGAAAAAAATGCTGGAAGAAAAGGGCATCCACTGCATCAATTCGATGGAACAAGGAGCGAGAAAAATCGCGGAGCTTGTGCGATGAGCATCCTTATTGATGAACGGACAAAGGTTCTTGTCCAAGGAATAACGGGAAATCAAGGGAGTTTCAACACCCAAAAGATGTTGGAAGCATCGACACAGATTGTTGCAGGGGTATCAAAAAACAAAAAAGTAAAAACCGTGGAAGGTGTCCCGGTATACTTGAGCGTAAAAGAAGCACTCCAAAAACACAAAGCAGAATGGTCTATCCTCTTTGTACCGGCCCCTTTTGCAAAAGATGCTGCTCTCGAGGCTCTTTCCCATCATCTCAATCTTGTCATTGTTACGGAAGGCATTCCTATTCATGATTCCCTTGCGATCATCAATTATGCAAAGGAAAAAAAATTAACAGTTATTGGTCCAAACTGCCCCGGCATTTTTTCAGTCGGAAAGAGCAAACTCGGCATTATTCCCAACCACATTGCGAAAAAGGGGGATGTGGGGATTATCTCGCGATCAGGAACATTAACCTATGAAATTATGTATGAGATGAGCCTACAGGGAATTGGACAGACAACAGCAGTGGGTATTGGGGGGGATATGGTTGTGGGGACAGGTTTTATTCCTTTGCTCAATCTCTTTGAAAAAGATAAAGAAACAAAAAAAATAATCCTTATTGGAGAAATTGGCGGAGATTTGGAAGAACAAACAGCCGCATTTTTAGAAAAATCAAAATTTCAAAAAGAGATTATTGCCTATATCGCGGGGGTTTCTGCTCCTGAAGGGAAGCGAATGGGGCATGCAGGAGCTATCATCAGTATGGGAAAAGGAACTGCTTCTTCAAAGATCAAAGCGTTTGAACAGGCAGGAGTCAAAGTTGCACGAAAGCCTTCAGAGATTATTAAATTTCTTCAGAAGTAAGCCATTTCAAAAGGATTTTTTAGTAAATGGACTGGGTAAGATATATAAAGAGATGAAAATGTTAAAAAAAAGATGATCAATTTTATTGGATACGCGGGGGTTCTTATTATTGGCCTGAGCCTCATCCAAAAACAGAGGATTTTCCTTCATCTCCTGAATGCGGTGGGAAGCGCGATCATGGGAGTGTATGCTGTTCTCATAAAGGACCTGCCTTTTTTAATCCTCGAGATAGGCATTGTTGCCCTGAATATGTTTTACTGGTTTAAAATAAAAAAAGAAGAAGTTCATGGAAAAGATAAACATCGCTAAAGGAGTATTTCTTATCAAGCCACTTGTTTTTGGATCAAATACCTATCTTATTGATGATATTCTCATTGATCCCGGAACAGGTCTGCCCCCTGCCGCCCAAAAGTTGAATGTTTCAACAATCATCAATACGCACTGCCATATTGACCATACATTTTCCAATTCTCTTTTTCCGAATGCCTGTGTCTGCATGCATCATTTGACTGCAGAAGTCTACAAACAAAAACAAGAAGGCCTCATCGCAAACAGGGACTTTCATCTTCCCTTCCCCCAATTCAAAATTGGAAAAGAGCTTGCAGATGGTGATGACGTGCACGGCCTCAAAGTTATCCATACCCCCGGCCACACCCACGACAGCATCTGCTTGTACGATCAAAAAAGAAAAATTTTATTTTCTGGGGATAGTGTATTCCCTGATTTTTATCTTCCGAGAACTGATTTCCCTACTTCTTCATTTGAAGCACTTCAAAAATCATACCAAAAACTTTCACAATTGAATATCCACCTAATCTGCCCGGGCCATGAACAGTTTATTGCAGAAAAAAGCTACATGAAAAAATTGAATGAGCTCATTTCAAAACGTTAACTCTTCTTTCTTTGTTTCCCTTTTTTAAGTGATTGAATCTCCTCCTCAAACCGCTTCAGGTCCTCAAAACTGTAATAGACAGAAGCAAACCTCATATAGGCGACCGTATCCAGGCGCATGAGGTGCTGCAGAACTTTTTTCCCAATATCCAGGCTTTGAATCTCCTTTTCTTTTCTCTTTCGTAAATCCATCTCAATAGCATCGACAATATGGATGATCTGCTCTTCAGTCACCTGCCTTTTTTCACATGCTGTTTTGATTCCATGGAAAAGCTTCTCTCGATTAAAATCCTGCCGGGAACCGTCTTTCTTGAGAACAACAATATCCAAAGACCCGATTTCCTCGTAGGTGGTGAATCTCTTCCCGCACTTCGCGCATGCTCTTCTTCTCCTTACTAAATCCTTCTCTGTGTTTTCCCTCTTGTCAAGAACCTTTGTAACAGGGTGTGAGCAATACGGGCATTTCATACAATTAAGGCTTCAAAGAAGATATATAAACGTTATCTTAAGAACTGAGCGGACCCGGGCCTTTGTCCTCGCAGTAAGGATCGCTTTCATAGACCTTCATTTCCCCCATAGCGAATTTGTCTCCTGCAGCTTCCCATGTCCCTGCAACAGAGACCTTCACCCATCTCGCGGAAATGGGAGTAAATACAATATCAAGATTTTGGAGATTGGAAGATGGCATGCTTCCTACCGCGACTTTCTTCCAATGGCCGTCATTTCCATTTGTTGAGTCTGCGGAAACAAAAACTTCTACTTCTTTTGCACTCCAATCATCCGCAATTCCGCTTTGAAGCAATTGAACTTTATTAATATTCGTCAGCTTTTTCAATTCCACCGCGCCCACAACAGGGAAGGGCAGCATGCTTCCGTCTTTTGTCTTGCAATACCACGCGTTCTCAAGAATTCCTACCCTCTCATCGACCATCTTTGATGAAGAATCTTGGGTGCCGCAGGTGCTAAAACTCTTGCCAAAAGTGGAAATATCCAGCTGTGATGACTTGCTCTCTGTTTTAATCCACTTACACCACTGACCAAACTCCCCTTTAAACCAGTCTAAACTTACACAATCATTATCAATGCAGCTTTCTCCTTTACCGCAGCCAGCGTCAGAGGGGCAGTTTCCGCAGTTTTCATTCGATGACTTGACTTTGTCCCCACATACTTTTATGCTGCATCCCTTTGCGTCCGCAGGGCACGTGGAACATATCTCCCCTGCTTCCTGGATTCCATTTCCACACATGGGTTTCGGCGCGACACATTGATAATTCTCAGAGCATGCCATCCCTTGCTCACAATCTAACTTTGACGTGCATTCAACATCACATTTTCCCTTTAAAACTCCCTCATTCACCTCATGCTTGCATCCATCACCTTGCGTAACGCAAGAGACATACTCAGAATTACTGCATCTCTCCTCGGAACATTCATCAACGCACGCGGGCTGCTTTGCTTGCTGGCATGCACTTATAAAAAGAAGCGCGAGAGCAAAAAAAGATAAAAGATAGAGATTCCTCTTATTCATATGAAAATAAAAACAATCTATGTTTATAAAATTTTCTTTTATTTTTCGGAGCGAAAAACTCTTGTTCTTTCTTAAAGGAAACCTATTTAAGCCTTCTTTCGCAGTCTTTTCAAAATGGAACGAAGAGTCGCAATTGTCAATAAAAGTAAATGCACGATTAAAACAACCTGCCCCTTTATTTGCGGGAGGGATTGCCCGGTAAACGCCGCGGGAAAGAAGTGTATCTATCTTGGGGATGATGGATACCCTGTTATTGAAGAAGGACTCTGCACCGGCTGCGGCATTTGTCCAAAGAGATGCCCAACAGGGGCGATTACCATTGTCAACCTTCCTGAACAACTTAAGGAAGATCCTGTCCACAGCTATGGCATCAATTCTTTCAGGCTCTTCAGATTCCCTGTCCCAAAATTCGGCAAGGTCATAGGGATTTTAGGGAGAAATGGCTCAGGAAAAAGCACGGCATATCATATTCTCACTGCAAACCTCAGGCCCAATTTGAGAAATCTTGAAAAAGGATCGACAGAGGAAGAATTTCTCGGAAAGTATTCAAACACGGTGCTTGGGGATTATTTTAAAAAGCTTTATCAGGGAAACATCCGGGTCGCGTACAAGCCGCAGAGAGTGGAGCTTATCGCAAAATCCCACAAAGGAACAGTCAAGGAATTATTAGGGAAGGCTGATGAAAGGAAAATCATCAAGAACCTGGAAAAAGAATTTGAGATAGAACAGATCAAAGATAGGGATATCTCAAGCCTTTCAGGGGGGGAATTGCAGAAGGTCGCTATTCTTGCTGCAGCGGCAAAAAATGCTGATGTGTACTTCTTTGACGAGCCCGCATCATTCCTTGACATCACCACGCGAATAAAAGCAGCGAGATTGATTCAAAGCCTGAAAGATGAGCAGAAAGCGGTGATTGTCGTGGAACATGATTTGGCGACGCTGGACTACATCTCTGATGAAATCCAGATTTTCTATGGAGATCCCGCCTGCTATGGAATTGTCTCCCAATCCAAAGCCGTACGAAGAGGAATTAATGAATACCTTGACGGTTACCTTCCTGAGGAAAACATCAGGTTCAGGGATCACTCTATCGCCTTTTCAAAGTCAGTGGAGC
>CAZTDJ010000065.1:0-4851 GCA_964612835.1 Candidatus Woesearchaeota archaeon | reverse complement strand
CATAGCTGATACACCTGCAATGGAAAGGGACATAGAAAAGATTGCGCGGAAGGAATATGATCTCATCATCATTGGTGGGGGAATTAATGGGGCGGGGATTCTACGTGATGCGGCATACCGCGGCCTTAACTCCATTCTTATTGAAAAAAATGACTTCTGCAGCGGAACAAGCAGCGCGTCTTCAAAATTAATCCATGGGGGATTGAGGTATCTTGAGCTTCTTGATTTTTGCCTCGTCAGGGAAGCATTAAAAGAGAGAGAAATTCTCAAGAATATTGCTCCCCACCTTGTACAAGAAATTCCTTTCCTCTTTCCCATCTACCGGTATGCGGGAAAGAGAAAAACAGTTATCAAAACAGGCATGATTCTTTATGACCTCCTCTCTTTTGATACGTCTTCGCCACGCCATCAAATGCTGAACAAGGGGGAAGCTCTTGAAAGGGTTCCTGCATTAAGAGGAGAAACTCTGAATGGCGCCGCGCTTTATTATGACTGCCAATTAGTCAATCCAGAGCGATTCTGCTTGGAGAATATTCTTGATGCCTGCGAGAGAGGCGCTGAAGCAGTGAATTATGCAAAAGTCATAAACCTCAAAAAAGGCAATGGAAGAATGGAGTCGGTTACAATTCAAAATAAATTTGATTACAAAGAATGGGAAATACGGGGGAAGTATGTGGTAAATGCGGCTGGCCCATGGATTGATGAAATCTGCAGAAAGGCATTCTGCGTTTCTGATAAAATCAGGGGAACAAAAGGGGTGCATCTTTTTGTAAAACAATTTACAAAACATCCCGTTGTTGCGAATACGCTGGATGACCGAATTTTTTTTGTGATTCCTTGGAAAAGCATGACGATGATCGGAACGACTGACACCGATTATAAGGGCAGCTTGGATTGTGTCTCGGCAACAGAGGAAGATATTTCATATCTCCTCAAACAAACAAATAGCGTATTCAACGTGGAGCTCAAACGAGAAGATGTAAAATATACGCTTGCAGGAGTAAGGCCGTTGGTATCTGCAAAAGGAAAAGAGTCAAATATTTCAAGAAAGCACATGATGTATGATCATGCAAAAGAAGGTTTTGAAAATTTTATTTCTCTTGGCGGCGGGAAGATAACAACCTACCGGAAAATCGCGGAGGATGTGGTTGACCTCATTTGCAGGAAAATGGAAAAAAGCATAGCATGTGCCACAGCCAACACCATGTTGCCAGGAGCATTGCAAAAACAGGAGCGTGATGCTGAACTTGAACATGCGCTGCAAGCATATGGAATAAGTAAAAACAAGAAAATAGGGATAACTCCCAAGGTTATTAAACATTTAATTGATATCTACGGAAAAAGATATTCTGCGATTTTAGACGAAGATAGAAACAATCCCCTATTTAAAAAATGGGCAGAATCAGGAAGGCTTGTCTGTCTATGCAACAATGATCTTCTTGCCCAGGCAGTGTATGCGGTGAAACATGAAAAAGCACAGACGCTCAATGATGTGATGTTCCGAAGGCTTGATATTGGAAACAAAAATTGTTTTGGAAGAGACAGTTTTTGGAATATCGCATGCCTGATGCAGGACCTGCTTGGATGGGATGATAAATGCAGAGAAGAGAACATTCAAGAATATCGTGAATACCTGACATCACGCAAGGGATAAACGGAAAACAAAAGCCTTTTAAATTTTGCAGCTAACAGTTCTCCATGGCAAAAAAAGTAACCATCTACACCACACCCACATGCCCCTACTGCCAATTAGCAAAAGATTTCTTCAAAGAGAACAAAGTAAAATATGAAGAAGTCAATGTTGCGGAGAACAGGAAGGCGCTGGAAGAGATGATTGAAAAAAGCGGACAAATGGGAGTCCCTGTTATAGAGATTGAAGGGACAATTATTATTGGATTTAACAAGAAAGCGATGAAAGAAGCTCTTGGGACCTAGCACCTCATGAAAGATGGTATTGGGATAAAAACGTGCCGGGGGCTTGACAAAAAGACCCTTCTTAAAGTTATCCAAAAAATTTCTTTAGTATCAAAGCACCATCTTGCGATTGACCTTCATATTTTTAATACGCCCTCCTCGTGCCTCGCCCTTTTAGAGAAAATAGAAAAAAAGGATAGGGACCAATTCATCCACGCATGCAATTCTTCAATCCCTTTTTCTTATCACACAAAAAATAAAAATTTCATTGTCCTTTTTTCAAAAAATGGCAGCGCGATCATCACCAACAAAAAGGCATTGATGGGACTGCTCTTTCACGAGATTGAACATTTACATCAAATCGTGAGGGGAACAACCAAGGGGATTCAAAAGGAACATGCGCTGCAAATGAAAAAGTTGGAGCGCTTCAAAGGAGAAAAGAAGGAGATTGCAAAGCGGGTTGTAGAAAATGCAACATTGTTGCTCAAAGACCTTTACACCAATACCCAATTAGTAAAAGAGGGGTTTTCAGATTACTTAATCGAATATTATCAAACACGCTTCAACGCGCAAAAATCCTGCCCTGCCCCGCAATTCTACCGGAACTTCAAAAAGGAGGCTGATAAAAATCCCTGGATTGTTGAAACCGTATTGAAGTTTGAATTTGCGCTGCTGTCCGTTTCCCTCCCGGTCATGAGTTTGGACAAGAAAAAAGCGAACATATTAAAAAAGGATATCTCAAAATGCTATGAAATCAACATACAGGAAATAGTAAAGAGGTGCCATTTAATTACGGAAACCTACAAGAGCCATTTCACGCGCAAAGATTTTAACAAGCGCTATTTCAGTAAAGTATTTGAGATTTTATCCAGGGTTTTCAAGTAATTCTTTTACTCTCTTGTACACATTCCTATAATTCGAAAAATCATTAAAAATTAAGTCCGGTTTTTTCAGCAGGAGCTTATTATAGGATATGAATCCTGTCGCAACAGCCACAGTAAATGTATTACACAATTTTCCCGCTTCAATATCAATGCCCGTATCACCAAAAACGACTGTGCCCTTTTCGCCGCCCCCGTACTTCTTTTTTGCAACTGACATCGTGTGCCGCAATAAATGTTCCCTCTTGGTAAAACCGTCTCCATAAAATTTCTCTGAAAAGAAATTGCTCAATCCCGCAAGGGTAATGGCCTTTTCCCCGACATTTTTATTCCCTCCTGTCATCAAGATGATTGTATGGTTATTTTTCTTCAATAATGCAAGGAGTTGCTTGACTCCCGGCAAAAGCTTTACGTTTCCATTCTTTAAGAGGGATGTAAGTTTTTTTATATACGCGCCAATTGCTTTTTCTAATTCCAAATCAGAAAGTTTATGGCGGGTATTCTCTTCTATCATCCCTTTAACACAGCTCTTGATGGGTTTTCCAAAATGAGGAATAATCTTTTCCTTTTTTAGTTTTGTGCGATACGTTTCCTCAATCATCTCTTGATACGCTTTGATATGCATTGGAAAAAGATTTATTAATGTCCCGTCCATGTCAAAAATCATGATCGCCATATCTTTTCAGGGCATTTTGGAATTTTAATACTTACTCCTTGCCGCATACGCCCCACAATCTTAAAAGCTTTGCCAGAAAAGGAAACAAACGTGCGGGTTGATGGATGAATGTTTATTTGCGAGAAGGTTTAACTTTTTAGGAACTTATTGGAAAAAGATTTTGGAGTAAACTTTATAAATGAAGGAAGAATAAAGACTGCCAATGGGAAGGATAAAAACCACGCAGGTGAAAAGGGTCAGTAAAAAACTGATGACTGAACACCGAAATGAGGTTACGACTGATTTCGAGAAAAATAAGAAGATTCTTCCCCAGTGGATTGAGGTAAGCTCAAAAAAAATGCGCAATTTGATTGCGGGTTGCTTAACCAAACTAAAGAAACAAGAGAAAAAAGAGATTATTCTAGAAAACTAGGGAGGTAAAAATGGAAAACACAGCAGAGAATACGGTATTTGTCGGAGAAAAACCATTTATGAACTATGTCACGGGAGTGGTTATGCAGTTCACGACCCAGGGGGCAGAAGAAGTGACTATCAAGTCAAGAGGGAGATTCATCTCAAGGGCAGTGGATATCGCAGAAGTCGTCAGGAAAAAGTTTCTCAAGGACCAAGTAGACCTGAAGGATATTAAAATTGACAGCGAACCGTTCAAGAACAAAGAAGGGCGAGATGTGAATGTTTCGACCATGGAAATCGTCTTGAAGCGCAAATAAGGCGCATGTTGATCACGCTGGAGATGTTAAGTGTCGGCTGTTAAGAATTCTGCTGTTTAGCATATACAATTTAACGAAGTTAGCAAAGCCTATCTGGATATAGCGAACAACAGGTGAGCGCAACAGTTAAATCGCTGTTTATTTCTCCCGAATACTTGAAGAGATTAATTTTTAGTGCGATGATGCTGAAGGAAAAATAAATAATCGAAATTGTTGTTGTATTTTTGTTTTGTAAGCCACCACCTTTTTTGCTTCTTTTTTTGAAAAAGAAGATAAGAAGGGGAGTCGTTAAAGTAGTTTCATCTCTCTAATTTTATTTTGTCTTTTTCTTCTCAATTAATGCCTTCTGAAATTCTTTTCTAACTTCATTTATTTTTTTCTCATGGAGTTTAAGTAAGATTGACTTGCATTTTACTAAAAACTCAGGGGCGTTCTTTACCATTTTATTGTATTGCTCGTCTGGAACCGTCCTGTCAATGTAATATTGAGAATCTGTCCTTGCCTTCAATGAATCTTCCATGAAATCAACGTCTTCTTCACTAAAAAATTCCCTAAGAAACCTCTTTGCGAACGCTATTGTGCAGGAATGAATCTCGCATTTTATGCCTAATTTTGTCAAAACTGAGTAAAGCGAAAAATAGAGGGTATAATATGCGGTTGAGATTTTCCA
>CAZTDJ010000064.1:3310-4894 GCA_964612835.1 Candidatus Woesearchaeota archaeon | reverse complement strand
TTGGTGATTGGTGCAAAAAATTCATCCACTGGCTAAAGCCGGCAGTTTTCTTTTTGGGTTAGAATAAAAACGACAAGATTATATAGATAGGTACATAAGCAATTTTGGCATGAAAAGATTGGGGGAATTAAAAAAGTCACTTGAGGATAGACTCCACGAAAAAAAGAATTTCTTCAAAAAAATTACGTTAACTGATTTAGTTCCTCTTGCCCCATTTGGAATCGCTGCACTTCTTGATTATGGGTGGTGGCCTATCATGTGGGGATATTGCGGTATTAACGCCGTGATAAACAATATACAAAAAAAAGACATGAACATATACACAAGAGTAGGATATGCCACGGTGGGTTTATTCAGCACAGGGGCATCTGTAGGCTCTTTTCTTACAGGAGACCCAAAAAATGCAGCAATATTTGGCGCAGTAGGAATTGGAATGGCAGAAAATTTATACAGCACCTGGAAGCAAAAGAAAAAGCATGGGGAATTTCCCTTGCAAAAAATAATTGAAAAATCAAAAAAAGAGCAAAGCAATCTCTGGAAAAAAGCATGGAGATGGACAAAAGCAGCAATTGCATACTCAACATTACTTGCCACGATTTCGGTGTATAGCTGGATTTTTTACCAAAACCGAAATACCTTCGCGGGGTACTTTGCGAATCCATCAAAACACCTTTCCATGGAGGTCAAAAAAGGAGATGTCCTTTTTGAATACCTCAAAAATGCAGAAGAACTCAATCGTTCCATCAAAGAGCAAAATACATCGAGAGTGAGGGAACTGTTCCCCGAGAATAATCGATTAAAAAAAGATGTTGAAAAAAAGCTTGAACAGTTGATCGAAGCAGACTTGACACAAGAGATTGGAGAAAAAGTCAATATCGGCGCCTATATTGGGGACCAAAAAAGCTCGCTTATTTTAAGCAGAAAAGACTCCCTTGGGCAAATTAACTATGTTCCTCTCCCTTTTTTTAATCCTTATCTTTACCGACACCTTTCAGATTATGAAAAGCTCGCTGTTGAATCCCTTGCGGAAGGGCTAGGTCGTTACGCTTCCAAGATAGATACTGAAGCAGAGTATATCCAAGACATCGCTGCAATGTACAAAAATGCTGCGGATTCCACAACAAAAGAAAAAACAGCAATTCAATCGCGGGTGGATGAAATAATAAAAACAAATTTTAAGGTGGGCGGGGAGGAAATCAAGAAAAATAGAGAAACATACTCTGCCTATGTGGGGCAAATTAGAGGTATGACTCTTAACTCCCCACTTTTTCAAATCATTAGTATCACCAATAACGCCTCAGACATCTATGAGCTTGTTTTTGTGTATGGGCATGAAACAGGGCACTCGTTGATTACTAAACATTCCACTGTTATTTCAGCGTCAAAGGACTATGTCTCTCAATTTTCAGGAAAAGAACGCCTGATCATCAGTGAATCTTGCGCAGATATTGTGGGTGAATGGGCAGTTAACGCGTTTGAAAAGAACCATCTCAAAGACCCCGCACTGATCCATGAGTTTCATCAATTTAAAAAAGGGCATGCCTACAAAGATAAACAAAAAACATACGAATTCCTGAATAAGAT
>CAZTDJ010000064.1:0-3300 GCA_964612835.1 Candidatus Woesearchaeota archaeon | reverse complement strand
CTTGAACAGAGGCAATACGAAAAGGTCTTTGAAATGTACTGCGAGCGAGAAACCAAGCTGGAAGAAAAAGGATATATCCACAGCACCACCAACAATGCGCTCCTCTCAATCCTTCAAAGATATGGGGGAAAAGAAGAAATCAATGAAATGTTGAAATATATTGAAAAGCGGAGTAGCAAAAAAGAATTCTTGGAGATGGCTGCGCGAGTCATGACGATTGAAGAATTAAGGGAAGAATACTCCAAGCGAGGAGGTCAACCTTTTCAAAGAAGCGGGCCTGATGGGATTTGAACCCACGATCCACAGCTTCCTACATGATTAGAAGGCTGTTGCCTTATCCGGGCTAGGCTACAGGCCCATAAGCCCCTTAAAACCTCTTTTTCTTTATAAAGATTGCCAATAAAAAAAAGAATCATAACTGTGAAGTTGGTACACAATTTTAAATATCCCAAAATAGATTAAAAACATATGGATTTATACGTAAGAGGTATAAAAAAACCTTTTTCTGAGGTAAAAAAGTTAGTCGCGGGAGTTGTGTTTAATATTATCCCTGTTGTAAATTTTATTTCAATAGGCTATGTTCTTGAAAACGGAAAATTCGCAATGGGAAACAAGGCAAAATTGCCTGAATGGAACAATATCTGGCACTACTTTAAATTAGGGTTTAAGGGAGCCGTGATATCTTTTGTTTACTTTATCCCTGTCTGGATTTTGCTTTCCGCATTAATGGGAATGGGCTATCTCTGGTATATGGCGAGGTCTGTTTCAGTATCTTCCCTGAACCAATTAGAACTTCCCGCTATGGCAAGTAATCTGGGGGTTTTCTCATTGCTTGCGGGAGGAGGAGTCTTAGCAGCTATCACAGCGCTCCTTCTCGTAGGGATTGCATATTTCTTGCCTGTCGCATTGCTCAAATCAGTCAATGAAGGCAACCTTTCTGCGGCGTTTCATTTCAAAGAAGTAGCTCTAAAAGCATTAAATGAGAATTATATATTCCCTTGGGCAATTTCAATGCTCTACTGCTTGTTAATTACGCTGATTCTTATTTGGATACCTCTTGTCGGTTTGGCGTTTGGAAGCTTTGTGGGCGGCTTAAGCATGCTCAATATTCTTGGAGAAGTCTATAAAAAACTCTAGGATAATAATTCTATAAGTTTTTCTTGCTTTACTTTTTGTTGGATTCCTGTCTTCATATTCTTTAGCGTAATTTCCTTTTGTTTGACTTCTTCCTTTCCCACGATAAGAACAAAAGGGATTCCAAGGGCGTTCGCGTACTCCAGTTGTTTTCCAAATTTTTTTCCAGCGACATTAAACTGGGCGTTAATATTGTTCTTCCTCAAAAAGGATGCAACTTGAATGCATATGGCTAATGATTCTTCATCAACATTCGCAATAAACACTTTTGTTAACGTTTTTTCCTTTGGAAGGTTCATCTGCGTTTCCTTCATGATATCAATAATTCTTTCAATTCCAATACTAATGCCTGTTGCAGGAACATCTGTCCCGGAAAATTTCCCGATAAGAGAATCATACCTTCCACCGCCGCTTACAGAACCCATCGCAACATCATTCAGAGTGGTTTCAAAAATCAGTCCAGTGTAATAATCAAGCCCTCTCACCAAAGAAATAACAATTCGGTATTTTTTCTGCAAACCCATCCCTTCCAAATACAAAAGAAGATTGTTCATCTCCTTAATCCCCTGCTTTCCCTCCTCTGTTTTCAACATCGTTCCAAGTTTTTTTAAAATCTCTTGGTTTGTCCCGCCAATGCTAAAAAAGCGTTCAAGATTTTTAATCTGGGCTGGGGAAATCCCTTTTGCAGCCAACTCTTCTTTCACTCCTGCTGACCCGATCTTCTCAAGCTTGTCGAGAGAGTTTAAAACCCCATTCGCTTTCTCTAGAGGAATTCCCACGAGCTCAATCATTGAATTAAGAATCTTTCTATTATTCATTTTAAGAGTGTAATCCTTAAATCCCAAGCTTTCCAGAACCTCCAAAGCAACCGCAATAATCTCCGCGTCCGCCACAATGCTTGCAGAACCAACGCTATCCACATCACATTGCCAGAATTCCTTATAGCGCCCTTTGCCTGGCCTGTCATACCTCCACACCCGCGCAATTTGATATCTTTTAAAGGGCTTGTTGAGCGTGGGATTTGCGGCAACGATCCTGCTTAAAGGGACCGTGAGGTCATACCTTAAGGCCAAATCTCTTCCCCCTTTGTCCTTAAACTTGTAAACAAGCTTCTCTCCCTCTCGCCCATACTTCCCTTCGAGGACTTCTGCGTATTCCACTGCCGGGCTTTCCAGAGGATCAAATCCATATTTCATAAATATTTTTTTAATGATGTCCATCACATACTGCCTTTTAATCATCTCCTCTGGCAGAAGGTCCCGCATTCCGCGCGGTGGTTGTGAGGTAATCATGGTTTTCTCCTTGAAAAAGGGCGATAGGGGGGAGTCGAACCCCCGTCACAGGATCCACAGTCCCGTATACTAACCGCTATACGACAATCGCCATTATTATTCAAAAAAAGAAAAGTTAGCAAGCTAAGAAAGGGGCCTCCGTTAATGAAGACAATCAACTCTTGCCATATTTCCTTATAACAACGGACGTTCTATTTAAAGGTTTCGTCACTTTTTTATAATGTCGCCCCCTCTAAAAGAAATATGAAAAAAGTGAAAGGGTTTGCGCTTGCCTCTGACATCATTGTATTCGTGCGTCAGAAAGGAAAACTTTCTCTTCTGCTTATAAAAAGAAAAAATTCACCCTACAAAAATATGTGGGCGTTGCCTGGCGGTTTTGTAGAGATTCATGAATCTTTTGAAGATGCGGCAAAACGAGAATTGCAAGAAGAGACAGGAATAAAAAATGTTACGCTTAAGGAACTGGGAATCTTTGGAAATCCACAAAGAGATCCGCGAGGGAGAGTGATAAGCGTCGCATATGTGGCTTCTCTTTCACAAAGCAACATGAAAGCAAAAGCGCACTCTGACGCGGCAGATCTCAATTTTTTTCCCATGAAAAATCTCCCCTCGCTCGCATTTGACCGTGCACAGATCGTAAAAAAAGCCGTTCAGTCACTCAAACAAAAAAAATTTCCTTAAGGCAAAAATTCCCCTTCTTCTTTTTCAATAAAACGGGAAAGAAATTTTTTCAGCTTTCCCTTTTCTTCCCCTTGCTGTTCCACCGGCATCTTCCTCATTGCCTGTATTTTTATAAAATGGGAAACATTCATTTTCGTGTTTCCATAGACATCAAAAAAGGTGTTTTCGTGGATATCGTTTCTCTTCGGAACTT
>CAZTDJ010000063.1:0-4980 GCA_964612835.1 Candidatus Woesearchaeota archaeon | reverse complement strand
CCAAAGACGTACAGGTAAACCCCCTCGAATTTTTTATCATGCGAAACCATGTTCACTGCAAGGCCGATGACGCCGTCGTGATCCAAAAGGTTCGCGACAAATGAGGGCCTGACATTCGACGTGAGCTTATTCAAAGGGAGAAATGTAAGGACCCCGAGCTTGGCTGTTTTGAGATAGCCAATACATCTCTTCGCGACATCTTCAGACTCCACCACGATGCTTTTGAGTCTGCTGCCAGCAGCAACATTCAATGCCAATGCGTATTCAGGATCGACTTTTCCAAGATCCATGACTGGCCCATGCACCCCTTCTTGTTTTGATTCCAAGAACTTTTTCACGGTCATATCCGTGATAATCCTCTCCTGCGCGCCGCTTGCGTTTGTTTTTTCCTTTTCGAGGATAGCCTCTTTTTCAAAAAGCTCTGCGTGAAGCCTTGAGATCTCATTTGAAAGGGCGAGATTTTCTTCTGTCGATTTTGAAAGAATTTTTAATGTATCCTCCAGCTCCCTTGTCAAGCTGTCCGCGTCTTTCTGCGCGAAAAGATAGCGCTGCTCTCTTTCCCTTTTGGCGAGAGTATCCTCGAGCTGGCCAATGTCCCTGTTAAGTTGATTCACATCACCAACTTCCTTTTTCCCTTTCATGCTTTCAAACGACTTGAGCATGAGGGCCTCTTCTTTTTTCATTGCTTGAAGCTCTTCCTGCAAGAGTTTTATTTCCGCGTTGAGATCATGAATTTTAGAGTCATTTTCTTGAAGATTGGACGCGAGCTCCTCTCTCTTCCTCTGCATTTTTGAAATTTCCGTGGTGCACACTTCAATCCGGGATTCAAAACGCACAATATCCGCGCGAAGGTTGTCCATCTCCTTTGCTGCATCTTTTCCTGATCCTTCTCCGACTGATTTGATTGTTCCATCAATCTCCCCAATCTCTCTTTTCTTTTCCGTTATTTTCTGCTGTATGTCCTCCAGCAGTTTTTTGATGCTTTCAACGCTTTGATTGTACTTTGCCATCCGGGAGTGGAGCTCATGGTTTTTTTCCTGGAGGTCATTCATCTTCAGATGGAGAAGCGTGGCCTTATTCCTCGTGATGTCCTCCTCAAGTTCCTTATATTGGATGGCTTGGTCCCTGTCTTTTTTGAGCCCGTCAAGATACTGCTCCCGTTCTTTCAGGATAATCCCTGCCTCATTCAATTTCACGTCTACTTTGTCAAGCTCCAACAATGCTTTTTGTTTTTTGTCCTCATACATAGAAATCCCCGCGATCCCCTCCAAAAGCTCCCTTCGCTCAACGGTCTTCATCTCCGTGAATTGGATAATGTCCCCTTGCGAGATAATATTGTGCCCATCAGGATCAACCTTCGCCATGCTCAAGAGGTCAAGAATTTCCTGCCGCGTCACAGTTCTTCCGTTTAAAATGTAGGTGCTGATCCCCTTCTGGTTGATGCGCCGAGTGACATTCATCTCCTTCTCCTGAAAAGGAAAAACTTTTTTTGAGTTGTCAAAGAAGATGGATACGTGCGCTTCCTTCGCGGGATCTCCCTTTTTTCCCCCATTGAAAATCAAGTTGGCTGATTTCTCGGCTCTGAGGCTTTTCGCAGAAGACCTTCCCAGAACAAAGCAGATCATATCAGAAACATTGCTTTTTCCGGAGCCATTCGCCCCGATCACGCAGTTGAACTTATCCCCCAGGATAATCTCCGTGGTATTCGCGAAACTCTTGAATCCTTTCACCTCTACTCTATTAATTTTTGTCATGCTGTGAAAAATCCTCTAGCTATGTAAAACTTTTTTTGTTTTTAAGCTTTTGCAGAGTACATAATCTTAAGCTGGCGCAACGCCCGCAGAACTTCTTCTTGGATGGGCTGGTGGACAAGATAGACAGTCATCACCATTCCCCCTTTCCCCAATTGCCGCGAGGAGTTTTCCCGAATGTTGATTTTATATTCAGCAAGGACCTTGTCAATCTTTGCAAATGCCCCGGGAATATCTGCATGGTAAAGAAAAAGGGGAAAGAGAAGTTTTTGTTCTGCATCAACAGTTTCTCCTGCATTGACTGCGTTGGAAAAATCTCCTTTCAGCAAGTAATCACTCACCACCTTCGCAATCTCAATGGAAGTTTTTTCCTGGGCCTCGAGCGTTGAAGCCCCAAGATGAGAACTTAATACAACATTCTCAAGTTTTCCCAAAGGATTTTGAAAGAAAGCTCCTTCTTCCTTGGGTTCATGGGTATACACATCAAGCGCCGCTCCTGCAATATTTCTTTTTTTTAATGCGGAGTAAAGTGCTTTCTCATCAACCGTACATCCTCGAGCAACATTAATCAGATAGGCGGTTTTTTTCATCAACGCGATTTCTTTCTCTCCAATAACAGGGTGATTTGCGTTTGCGTGGACAGACACATAGTCTGCGTTCCGAAGGACCTCTTCTTTTGAAAGATATTTAATCCGTGAATCCTTGTTGATAAAAGGATCATAGCCAATCACTTCCATAGGGAATCCCTGCACCAATTCCGCCAACCGTTGCCCGATTCTGCCGCAGCCAATAATCCCCAAGGTTTTCTTCGAAAGTTCAGTCCCTAAAAATGGCTTTTTCTTCCACTCTCCTTTCTGCAAAGAGGAACAGGATTGGGGAAGATTTCGAGAAACAGCGAGCATAAGCCCCAGCGTTAATTCCGCCGCCGCGTTTGTGTTCCCATACGGGGCAAATTTCACCACAACGCCTTGCTTAGAAGCTGAGCGAACATCGATATTGTCATACCCCACTCCTGCCCTCCCGATAATCTTCAAAAGACCCTTGGACCCTTCCTGAATGATATCCTTCGTAACCTTTGTCGCGCTCCGCACAATCAACGCGTCAAAATTCCCCATTTCCTTGAGCAAAGATTTTTTATCCCTTTTCCTTGTATCGACAGCAATGCCTGCTTGTTCAAGCAATACAATCCCTTCCTTTTCCATGCCGTCATTTACCAATGTTTTCATAATGGTGCCTTTCTAAAGGAAGTATAAAAATGCCTTGATTTTATATACCTTGTGCTAGCTCTGCCTTTTCCCCTAATCCTAAAATCCCAGAAAAAATCGTAAAGTTTATAAGGACGCCCCCCATCCTAAAATATAACATTTTGGAGAGGTTCTAAGATGAAAAATTTAAAGACAGGAACTACTACAATAGGGATTAGATGCAGCAATGGCATTGTATTGGCTGCTGACAAACGGGCGACAACCTACTATATCGCGCACAAGGATATGGAAAAAATTATCCCCATCACGAAGAATATTGCGGTCACCACTGCAGGGGATGTCTCAGAAATCCAATACATTATCAAGCTCGCCAAAGCCGAGCTCAAACTCAAAAGCCTGCGAAAAGGAACTGACGTAGGGGTAAAAGAGGCGGTCAATCTCTTTGGGAATATTGTCTATTATAATATCAGGAAGTACAGCCCAGTTCTCGGGTTCACGGGATTCTTAATTGGCGGCCATGATGAAGAGGGTCCTTCTCTGTATGAAGTCGAGGGAGCCGGCTCTGTCATTGAATACAAAGATTATTCTGCAACAGGTTCTGGAAGCGTTTTTGCGCTGGGGGTCTTGGATTCGCTGTACAAAAAAGGGATAAGCATTGAGGAAGGGATTGAGCTCGCGAAAAAAAGCCTTAATGCGTCCATGCAAAGAGACCTTTTTACAGGAGAGGGCGTTGAGATTTACACCATCACCGCGGCAGGGGTAAAAAGAGTATTCACGCAAAAGATTGAAACAAAGATTGGAAACTAAATAATTTTCTTTTCCACAAGAAAAGTTTGAATCATAAAATTAGAACAATGGGAACCATCTTAGATGAGATTTTAACCAGCATTCCAGAGAAGGCGGAGATCAGCATCTCTGCTTTTGAAGGGGCGAATATTGTCCTGTATACGCGGGATATTGAATTCTTTCTTGAAAATGGAGAACTCGTAAAAGAGCTGGTCAACAAATTCAAGAAGCGCATTGAGATACGATTAGACCCCTCCCTCCTCATGGGAGAAGAGGATTCAAAAGAAACGATCCGGAAGATTATGCCGGCTGATGTGGGGGACATTAATGTAATCTTTGACCCGCAGCGAAGCAGGGTTGTCATTGAAGCGGAAAAGCCCGGAATTGTGATTGGAAAACAGGGGGAAATCCTCAAAGAAATAAAAAAACAAACCCACTGGGTCCCCTCGATCATGAGAATTCCCGCGATACGCTCAAAACTCATCGAAAACATACGCCAAGTTCTTTATGAAAACAGCGATGAAAGGAGAAAATTCCTTGATAAAGTTGGGAAAAGAATTTATGGCGGATGGAAAAGGAATAGAAAAAGCGGATGGGTGAGAATAAGCTTCTTGGGCGCAGCGCGGGAAGTGGGGAGAAGCTGCTTGCTGCTTCAAACCTCGGAGTCACGGGTTCTTCTTGACTGCGGCCTGAACACCGCTGCGAACGATGAGAACGCGTTTCCTATTTTAGACGCCCCTGAATTTAATATCAGCGATCTTGACGCGGTAATCATTTCCCATTCCCACCTTGACCATGTGGGGCTTCTTCCGTATCTCTATAAATATGGATTCGACGGCCCAGTGTACATGACTGCCCCCACAAGAGATATTTCGGCGCTGCTCTGCCTTGATTTTGTAAGCATTGCGCAAAAAGAGAATAAAAAAGAGCTCTATACGAGCAAGGAAATCAAGGAGATGGTAAAAAAAACCATTTGCCTGGAGTATGGAGAAGTTACAGACATCACTCCTGACTTGCGGCTCACCTTTTACAACGCGGGCCATACGCTGGGAAGCTCCCTTGTCCACCTGAATATTGGAAACGGCCAGCACAATCTTCTGTATACAGGAGACATGAATTATGAAAATTCAAATCTGCTCGCTGCAGCGGAATCCAGATTCCCCAGGCTTGAAACAGTGATTATGGAAGGGACCTATGGCGCAAAAACAGACATCCTCCCCACCCGGGAGGAATGCGAG
>CAZTDJ010000062.1:0-5057 GCA_964612835.1 Candidatus Woesearchaeota archaeon | reverse complement strand
TGCGGGGATTGGCCCGGATGAAGAAACAAAAATTGATAAAATTTCAGGAAAACTGAAAATGCTGTAATTCCTAAAAGAATCCTTTAGGAATTTGCCCTTTATTATAGCTTTCAATAAGTGTTTTATCAAGAAGTCCCTTATCCCTTAAATGCCTCATGCTTCGCACCGTATCAAGCCGGTCAGCAATATATTGGTAGAGTAACTTGTTTTCGATGGAACTATCATGATTCAAAAGGTAGATTCTATTGCATTGCTTGATATAGTCTTGCCATTTTGTTCCTTCAGAAACCTCTTGCACAAATTTTAAATGGTCTTCAAGATTACAAAAACCAGACTTGCCTCGCTGCAAGAAATATCGCAAAGAGTTGTCTGGTAACTCTATTTTTAAACGCTTATTTTTCTTGTATGAATAGGGATTATCGACTTTTGCTTTTTTGTTGTACATAACGGCATATATAAAATCTAAAGTTTCTTTTTCAGTTGGCAACGTGAAGGCGGGATAGAGATTTTGAATCTGCTTTGCATTATCTTCGATCATTGTTAATGATTGTTCATCCTGTTCTCTGATGCGCGGGGTAAATTTATCAAGCGTGTCAACAGCGTCTGCTAAAAACGCGCCAAGAAACCCTTCAACGCCAAGCAAAAGGCCTGCATTCAAATATCCCAAATTATCAGAAATGCCAGCCCCTGGTTTCATGCGAATATACCCATTCACCACTTGCATTGTGCTCTGCGTATTTGGCTTTTTAATCAATCCGGTTTTTTTGAAATGCTCAAGTTTGTCTTCAAGGCCGATTGACTTGTCTCCTTTTTTTGATTTTCCCGCAAGCTTTTTTAAATCATAACCCAAATTGTGCATAACACCAAGGTCAACAGCGTAACAATGGCCGCCGCCTAATCTTGCAAACCATTCTTCCTCAACTTTTTTTCTCCATTCATAATTATCCCATCTGACCCCATAGACAAATCCTTTGAGAACATGTTCTTGCCTCTCAATAGGGGCATACGCGAAAAAATCAATGCCAAAAAGGGGCTTTCCATTTTTATCAGCAAGGCATTTCACTTTCTCACCATTCATGATGCGCTTCAAAAAATCAAAAATTTGGTTGATATGTTCTTGAGATTTTTCCTTTGTTTTCTTCGCGTCTCCTAGAACAGAACAAATATACTCATCCGTAATATTTGGAATCTCCCCCATCTTTTTGAATAAGGAATGGCCTTCAGATGCGTGGCCTCGGAGAGACCGTTTTAACAACTCGGCGCGGAAGGATTCATCACAAACTAAGGGAATTTCAGAAAGTAATCCTTCATAGTCATTTCTAATGGCCCTGTCCAAAGTCTCTTTGGAAAGATGCTTTGGGATAATGATGGACTCAATTGGTGATCCCATAATTTTCCTCATCATTTAGTGGTTATATCCTGCTTATAAATCTTTTGTAACTTTAAGTGAGTTCATAAACCTGCCCCAAAGATAACTCCCAGTGAATTGAAGATAAATCCCATAAATTTAATGACATAGGGGAGCAGGTTGGCAACAATCAAAAGCAGAATAAAAAGGGATACTATATTGAATATTTTCCCTGCTTTTTTCTTATCTTTCACAATATGCAAAACAGTAAAAAAGAAGATTCTTCCTCCGTCAACTGGCCCAAGGGGGAGAAGATTAAAAAGGCCAACTCCAAGACTAATGATAAAAAGCCACACCAACAACAATTCGATCCATCGCAAAAAAGGGACGTACCCTGCGGGAAGGAAAGAATATGCGCCACTGACTTTATAATTAAAATTAAATTCTGTTATCCCAATAAACCCCGCGGAGCTGTTTTCTGGGTTTGAGACAGGACGAACGATAAATGTCCCCTGATCCGTAAAAAGGGAAACTTCTTTGGAAGGTTGAAACGCGGATATTGCCTGAAAAAAATTCTCAGGAGAAGAAAGAGGGGCATTATCAATCTTATACATTGTAAAAGGTGTTGAGATATTGGTTTGTTCCATGGGGTAGCCTTCAAGAGTCTTTCCCACCATAACCCCATCAAGCATTAATGTCTTTTCCATGAGGGGGAAAAAAGCAAATTGAACAAGGAGAATAACACCAAAAGCAAAAAGAATATTTGCGAATGGCCCCGCGGCATACACCGCAAGCTGCCCATATTTCTTTTTTTGAAGAGATTTTTCATCGGGCTCCACAAAAGCGGCAAGAATCGGTCCCAAAAATGCAAATCCTGAGCTCTTTACTTTTACCCCATATGACCGCGCGAGAACTCCATGAGAGAATTCATGGATGATTGCGATAATGAAGATGGCCAATATCCAATGCAAAAAGGAGAGCTGGGGTGCTCCGGGAATCTGGATGCCGGGAAAAACAGGGGCGAGAGGCGGCGTAGTGCCTTCCACTGTCAAGAACTGATACGTTTGGGTAACAAGCATGTAAAAGATGTATCCCATCCCTGCATATCCGACAACCACCCCGAAAAATGCGAAAATCCTAATGGCGAGGGGGAATTTTTTTGAGATGTAATCCATTCCTCTCAAGCCTAATTTTGTTTTGTAAAGAAAAAATATCTTTCCTTGAACCGTAAACTTCTCTCGGCGGGTAAAGTAAAACAATAAAAGGAGGAGATAAAACACAAGAGCGAGAATAAGATCTAAACTCATTTTCGCTTCAAAGCCCGGAATGCCTTGCTTCCGCAGACGCAGGTCACCTTTCCTTTCAAAAGGTGTCGGACGCTCATTTTTTTCTTTTTCTTACATTTCTTGCAGACAAATCTTCCCATAAAAAGCCGATTTATTGCTTCCTTGAATTTTTGTGCCATCCTTACTTCACCTGCTTGATTACTTTTTCCCCGAGCATCACCCAATAGAAAATTTCCCCGCCTTCCTTAATTTGTCCTGCAAACTCTTCAGGGATGGGGATGTCAAAAGTCTCGTAACTTTCCATGTCCATCACTGTTGCGGTATTTCCATGAATGGAGAGGATCTGGGCATTTTTCTTTTCTACAATGGGGACATCAACCTTATCGTGGCCAGGCATCATTTGGATGATTTTTCTGCCGTCGATGAGGCTTTCCGCAGTCACCCTGCATTTCATATGGCCGTGCTTTCCTGGCTTGGATATCTGCATGTCAAGAATCTTGCACGGCGTATTATTAAAGATAACATAATTCCCTTTTTTGAGATGACCAATCATCTCTTGTTTGGTATCCACGCATCATCACCTGATGAAATAAGGAGAAAATGGGAGCTTTATATACCTTTTGGAACAATCCGCATCACGGCGCAGATTTTGTTTTTAATGCCAGCAGAATATCTTCCACTTTTGCTAAATTCCACCGTATGGAATCATACTTTTTCCTGAGTTCCCCGTTTCGCAGATTAAATTTAAGAAATTCAGCATACAGCTCCTCAGTAAACTGTGTAATTCGCTGTACTTCATCATAATCCTGATGGATGACTGCGTTGACCGCCTTTCTTACCAGTTCTCCACTTAAATCGCATAATCCTAAAAGATACTCCTCTGTGCGTACTTGAAGTTCTTTCCTTGTAGGAATTGTTTTTCCCGTCTCAAATGCGAAATACGTTGCGGCCTCAACATACTCCTGAATTGCGGTCAGAGTAATCGTGGTGTCATACGAATTTACGGGGAGATGATCTATCATCCTCTTTATTTCTTTCAAAAGGGATCCTGCTTCTTCCTTTTCATTTCGATGAAGACAATAAATGATTCTCTTTGAAAGATGGATGGCCCTCCTCGAGAGATCAATCGCTTTTTCCCTTTCTGCCTCAAACTTTTTGAGATCTTGCGCGATACTCTCAAATTCTTTTTTATTTAGCATGGTATTCATCCAAAGAGGCTGCTTCTCCCAGAAGTCCTTTTGTGGTTCGGGCTTGAAGTGGTCTTGAAAATAAGGTAACAACTCAACGAGCAAAATTTCCATATTTTTGTTTTTTTATCGCATGTTTTGCACTTCATGGTCTTACCTTTCCTTTATCCTCTCTATTTATAATCCTTATATAAATGTTCCCACCCACATCTGGTTTTTTGGATAAACTATGGAGTTTTATAAAAAGAGGCGTTTTTTCCCTGCTTTGCTTTTTTCATGATGCAGTAATTCAAATACATGCAATACAGAACATAATCTGCCAGGAGATTGGGCCCAGGAATGGGGGTAAGAAGGGCACTGAATGCCAAATAGAAAGAATTTCTTACCAACTTTTGTTTATGCTTGGTGTAATAGGAATCCAAAAGGTCGCAGTATTTTTCCTTTGCATCCCCTTCATTCAAATGGGAAGAGTAAAAAACTGCAAGATTCCGATTTGGCAATTTTCGAATAATGAGCTCATTGTCATCGAGATTCCCCCCGCACGCATGGACAACTTTTTTAAGCCACTGCTGCTTGATGCGATCTTCCAGCCTCTCTTTAAAAAAGTAATTAGTATACAATCCCGCCTTTTCCCCCCCACTCGTAAGGTAAAGCTCCATTTTTTTGGGTTTGACAAACTGGGAAAGGGGTTTGAATTCTGAACTTTTTTTAGCTTCCTCGACATTTTCGATAACAGTTGTGTTTGCATATCTCCTCAAATAAACAAAAAAATTGAGAGGGGGCAATGCGGCAAGAAATGCGGGCCCTTTTGTCAACGCAAGATAATAGAAAGGGATCGTAAGAAATGCGAAAAAGGTGTTCCTTTTCTTGGCCTTCTGATTTTTTTCTGAAAAAGCATCAATCAAGGTATAGTACTCTTTTTTTGCCTGCACTTCATCAATCCCCTCGGGGTAATATACCACAAAATGATCCTCTTTGTAAAGAGTCGTGAGAATATCCTCAAGATGCTGCTTCTCATTAAACAGGGAGGTAATTCTCTTCAACATGCTCGCCTCTTTGTCTTCCTCAGCGAGAGTATCCTCTAATGTATATCCTGAATCATATTTTTTGAGAATGATATCCATAGAGGAAAGGGAACAACTAAAAGTTTATATAACTAGTGGAGCAAAGTCCCTTTCATAGGGGTTGGTGCGAAACAGATAAAATAACTTAAGGGCTGTTGCTCTTAAGTAGGTT
>CAZTDJ010000061.1:0-5132 GCA_964612835.1 Candidatus Woesearchaeota archaeon | reverse complement strand
ATTTGACCATGCACAGATCGTAAAAAAAGCTGTTCAAACACTACAGCAAAAAAAATTTGCCTAAGGCAAAAATCCGCCTTCTTCTTTTTCAATAAAACGAGAAAGAAATTTTTTCAACTTTCCCCGTTCTTCCCCTTGCTGTTCCTCCGGCATCTTTCTCATTGCCTGTATTTTTATAAAATGAGAAGCATTCATTTTCGTGTTTCCATAGACATCAAAAAAAGTGTTTTCATGAATATCATTTCTCTTCGGAACGTCCGGTTTCTTCACATTGCTGTATCCCAACGTGATAATAGACTCAGGCATAATATGGGAAGGAATATTCAAAATCTGCCTGATATGGTCGGGGTCAAAAGCACATACCCAGCAGCTTGCAATCCCCAAGGAGTATGCCTTCAAAAGAATATTTTGAGCTACGGCGACACAATTGATGAGGGCATATTTTTTCCCAAGACCCTTATACATCCTCTCAGTATTCCTTGGATCATTGCATATGACAACAAAAACAGGAGCTGTGTTCATCCATACCTGATCGAAGCATGCTTTGCTGAGGCTTTCCTTCAGGTGCTTATCTGAAACAACAATAAACCTCCAGTTCTGGACATTTCCCGAGGAAGGAGCATACACTGCCGCATCAAGAATCTGGGCAATATCCGTGAGTTTCAAAGAACTATTCTTGTACTCCCGAATGCTCCTTCTGTTCCTGATGCAATGATCCACTTCCATCAGAAATATTTAAAATAAAGAGGGTATTTATACCTTCCTATGGAGTACCTCCAATTGGCAGAATCGTATGGACAACTTGAGAAAACCAGCAAACGATTGGAAAAAACATTCGTTCTTTCCTCAATCCTCAAAAAGGCGGACGATGAAGATCTCTCCCTTCTTTCTTACTTGCTCCAAGGAAAAGTGTTTCCCATCTATGACCAACGAAAAATAGGAATCAGTTCAAGGCTCATGCTTAAGGCATTGGCCACCTCAACAGGGATTAAACAAAGCGATGTTGAAAGGATGTGGAAAACAACAGGGGACTTGGGGACGGTTGCGGAAGAGCTTATCAAAAAACGGGCGCAAAAAACACTCTTCAGCAAGCATCTTACCATCAAAAAAGTTTTTGAGAATATCCAAAAAATAGCGGAAATTAGCGGCGGGGGCGCGGTCAATAGAAAAATCCAGCTTATTTCAGAGCTCCTGAATTCAGCAACTCCTCTTGAAGCAAAATTTATTGTCCGCACGGTTCTTGAGCAGTTACGAGCGGGAGTCGCAGAGGGAACATTGAGAGATGCGATTGTATGGGCATTCCTGCCACGCCCCATGGGAATTTTCTTCCGATGCAAAAAATGTGGAGAAATCAATCCCAAAACAGAAACCTGCCTGCACTGCAACAGTCCGCTCTACGCAAACTTCCAAGAGGAAACAAAAAACGCGAGAGGGAAATTCTGCAAAAGTTTTGAAGAAATTAAAAAGGAAAAAGAGCTCTATTGTAAAGATGAACAAACAGCGCGAGAAATATATAACAAGATTTCGACGCAGGTGCAAGAAGCCTATGACCTTTCTGCAGACTTCGGCATTGTTGCATTGAAAGCAAAAAAAGAAGGGCTGAGAGGGTTAAAAGAAGTTCCCCTAGTTGCGGGAAAGCCCATCAAAGTGATGTTATTCCAAAAAGCACTCAGTTTTGAAGACGCTTTTGAAACAGTGGGAAAGCCAGCGGCGATTGAATGGAAATATGATGGGTTTCGGCTGGTGATTACCTGCAATAAGGAGAATATCAAACTCTTCACGCGGAGATTGGAGGATGTCACGACGCAATTTCCAGATGTTGTTGCAGTTGTAAAAAATCAGGTTCATTCGAGCCACTATATTCTTGACAGCGAAGTCATTGGATTTGACCCCCATTCTGGAAAATGGCTTCCTTTCCAAAATATCTCCCAAAGAATAAAAAGAAAATACAACATCCAGGAGATGATCAAAAAAATTCCCGTCATTGTTAATGTCTTTGACGCCATGATGGTTGATGGAAAGAACCTGCTCAACAAACCCTTCAAAGAAAGAAGGAAGCTGATTGAACATGTCGTAAAAATAAAAAAAAATTCCATCAATGTGGCTGATCACATCATCACTGATGATATCGCCAAAGCAAAAGTATTTTATAAAAAATCGCTTGAGATGGGGAATGAGGGGGTCATGGTAAAAAATTTAGAGGGAATCTACAAACCCGGAAGCAGGGTTGGATATGGGGTCAAACTGAAAGAAGCGCTTGAGACATTAGACCTTGCGATTGTCAGTGCGGAATGGGGGGAAGGAAAAAGGTCTGGCTGGCTGAGCACCTATGTCCTCGCGCTACAGGATAAAAAAGGAAAGTTGCGAGAATGCGGGATGATGGGCACAGGAATAAAAGAAAAAAAAGAAAAAGAGGAGGATGTAACCTTTGAAGAGATAACAACCATGCTAAAAAAATCAATCATTAAAGAAGAGGGGAAAATGGTTTTTGTAAAGCCTTCCCTTGTTGTTGAAGTGAGATATGAGGAAATCCAAAAAAGTCCGACCTATGACTCTGGCTATGCCCTTCGATTTCCGCGGCTTGTCCGCTTACGGTATGACAAATCCATTCATGATGTATCAACTATCAATGAAGTTGAAAAAATCTACCATGAGCAGCGAGGAAGAATCTAGTCATTTTTTAAGCTGGTAAATTTTTTTTGCAATCTCTCGAATTTTTTCTTCATCCCTCAATTTTTTAAAAAGAAGCTCCCCATACTCATGCACCACAATATCCCCTTCCTGGTGAATAACAAGCACGATGGGAGTTTCTATCAGAGTTGTAAATTCCCGCCTAATTTTTTTAAGATCTAGTCGAAGAGGCTCCTGAGGCTTGACTGCAATCCCCCCTTTCTCTTTGCAGAGCTCGATTTTAAACATAGTATAGCAAGGTATTTATATTCATTTAAATCTTTTATTATTATGGATGTAAAACGAGTCGGGCAGACCACAGGAATAGTCTTTATTATTGTTGCAGCTATTTTCTGGTGGTTTGATCTGCACAACTATTATGGGTTGTCCTACTTCTTCGGCAACTTTACCCTTCCCGCATTTCTCTTCCCCATAGGGGTTATGATTCTTATTGCATCTTCTCTGATTCCCGATACAGGCCTGGAATCCAAATTTCGAATCCAACTCATTGCAACGCTTCTCCTCTTGGCAGGAATTTTCTTGTGGTATTACAAGCTCCAGACATACTATAATTTTCCTTTTGTCTTCGGCAGATTTAGCTTTGGTAGTGTTGCAATTGGGGCGGGCCTGGTTTTCTACATGCTCTCCGGTTTTCTCGGGGAAGAATATGGTACAAATAATACAATTGCCCTCCTTGGAGTTATTTTCCTCTTCTTTGCATTTATGGCATGGTGGTTTGATTGGCAGAATTACTTCAACATTGGTTTATTCTTCGGCAGATTTAGCTTTGTCCATGCATTTATCGCATTGGGGATTATCTTCTCGGTAGGGGCCGTTCTTTTCAACGAGGAGTGAACGGGAAAGATTTATTACTCCTCTTTATTTCTCAATTTCTGTGCCGGCGACGCACAATCTGGTAGTGCACTGGAATTACTAAAAATAATGGTGTATCTCGAAAACCAGCGTCCTTTGGACATCCAGGTTCAAATCCTGGCGCCGGCGGTTATTTTTTCTTAATGCCAAAAATCTTAAGCAGACTTTGATAAGGCTCAACAACCTTGCTAATCTCTTTCTTTTTTAATACCTTAAAATACCTCATCCCAAAAATGGCAACGACACCCCCTCCAAAAGTATTAAAAATCATATCCAATATGGTGTTTTCCAAACTAATGATGGCGTTTGTGTCAAGAAAAAAATCAGTTATGAACTCTGCGATTTCATAGAGCGAACCAACAGCCAGTGCAAAGACAAATGTGAAAAAGCCGATCATCTTCAGATTCATCCGCACGACTCCCAAAAAATCAAGCGTATATACTATCATAAACGCGAGAATGGAAATCACTGCAGTTCCCAACGCATGGGTAAGAAAATCATAACCTGTTACAACGTGATAAATTCTAAAAGCAGACCCGATAATGTCCAAAAAAATAGAAAATACAATGGCAAATTCAAGTTGCCAAGGGATATTTACATTATAACTTTTTCTTAAGATGGCGGGAAGGAAAGAGAGATAAATAGCAAGAAGAGTAAGAAATGCGAGGATATCTCGGATAGAAATTAGATAGAAAAAAAGCCCAATTAAAAAAATCTGCATGAACCATGTCAGCAGCGTGTTGATTTGTAGTTTCATACCTTTTTAAGAAGACAGGGGCCTATAAAAAGATTGCACTGGCTCGCTTTATTTTTGTAGGGATGCTTCATGGAACCTTTTTTCTACAACACCCCAGTCAATCACCTTGAAAAATGCAGCAATATAATCTGCACGCTTCAGCCCATAATCAAGCATAAATGCATGCTCAAAAACATCCATAATCAACAGAGGAACAGTCCCTGAGAGGTGGCCAAGGTCATGCTCATTCACCCACACATTAAAAAGTTTCTTTCCCAGGATATCACAACAAAGGACAACCCACCCGA
The DNA here is from genome assembly GCA_964612835.1 of Candidatus Woesearchaeota archaeon. GTDB lineage: Archaea > Nanobdellota > Nanobdellia > SCGC-AAA011-G17 > JAGVXY01 > CAZTDJ01. Next base: position 545 of record CAZTDJ010000061.1, on the reverse strand, counting down.
TTCCGCGCATCGCGCCAACTGCTTTGAAGTCCTTCTCCCAATTTTCATAGCTTCCAAATTGCTCAATAAGTTTTTTAGAAAATGTCGATTGAAGATCAAGATTTTTACTCTGTTGGGATATATTCCCAAAGTAATACTCATGAAGTCGCATGCCATTGAACTCCCACCCAAATCGTCGCTTGAGTTCAGCATACTCAGGGGCTTCTATTTTTCCTTCTTTTGCGAAACTTTCGAGCAGTTCTACCAGTTTGTTGGTATTTGTGACATACCCTTGATACAATGTAAAATGATTCTTAAGAAGCTGGTCGCTAAATCCTGGGGTTCCCATCAAATGATCAAAATTTTTTGCTTCGTAGGCCATATTCTCTCCTCCAAATTTTTTAGTGATACTTTTCATATTTTATATACCTTTTCTTTTTCTCACGTAAAGATATTCCCACATTTTTTGAAAACAAAAAGTATATCAGTGACATCCTCTCCACGCTAACGCGTGGAGCTTCCAGCGCCTGTTTCAGCGCGTGTAGTTCCTGCTTCATTGATTCCGC
>CAZTDJ010000060.1:0-5178 GCA_964612835.1 Candidatus Woesearchaeota archaeon | reverse complement strand
ATGGCAGGTGTGTCGGGGTAGAGCGCCGAAGGCGCTAGTCGCGCGCGAAATTTTTCCTTCTTGATATTATCACATATTCCGGAACGTTTTACGAAAAGCTTTTTCAAAAGTTTTTAAAACACAAAATACTTCTTATGGATATGGGTAATGCTTTCATTGACAGTTTAAATGAAATTCACGGAACATTAAAACAAATGACTGAGAAGAAACTTCCATTATCAGGCCGCAGAAGTCGAATTTCAACAAATTTTAAAAAAGAAAAAGAGCAAGCTTGTTATTATTCCTTAACCGGGCATTTTAAAAATTTAGATAAACAGGTTTTGGAGTTTGTTAATGGCTATTCCTTTAAAGATAATAGCGGCACCCTCAACGCCATTCTCCAGCTTGTTCACCAGATGAAGGATTTTTATTTACGGCAGGATTACGGGGGATTGCTTCAAAGTCTTGATGAGATGTATAACCAGATCGCCTTCCTTCAAGAAAGCCCAAGCAAGGAGAAAATAAGATTTAAGATAGCCCGTCTTCCATCAGATATCAACGAGGAAGTTTCTGCAGATGTCGGGGAGCTTGAAAAATGTTACAAAGCTGGCTGTTATAGGAGTTGCATTGTTCTTTGCGGGAGAATTTTGGAAATTTGCCTTCATAGAAAATATTTTGATGTTACAGGGATAGACATTTTAGAGAAAAATCCAGGCATTGGGCTTGGCACGTTAATAGCGAAAATGCAGGAGAAAAATATAAAATTAAGCCCCGGGATGACGCAGCAAATTCATTTGATCAATAATGTAAGGGTTCATACAATACACAAAAAAAGGGAGCTCTTTGTTCCATCACCAGAACAAACATATGCAATCATTCTTTTTACATTAGACGTCATTAATCATCTTTTTTAGAAAATGGGCCCGCGGAGATTCGAACTCCGGACCACTGGCTTTCCTCAATGTACCAGTGATGGTCATATAAGACCAGCGCTTTGGTTCCAGGATTCCTGGTCTAACCACTGAGCTACGGGCCCCCGTGATACAAACACACAAAGTACCTTTTAACTCTTTCGCTGGGAAAATTTCCTTACCTCAAGTTTTTTAAATATGGGTGGTTTTGTATGTAGAATATGGACGCTGAGGAACAACAGGTTGTTTTTGATTACCTTATCGCATTTAAGGATTTTCATAAGGTCCAAAAATTAGTGAAAGAGAACAAGGTTGAAGAAGCAAAAAATCTTTACTGGAACCTTGTTAAAAGAATAGGCTCCTACGCATTCAATATTCACCATGAGTTTACAGAATCCGACCTTGAGGCGCAACTTTTGAAATCACGGCGGTATGATCAACCACATCGAGATTTATTGAAACTTTATAAGGATTTTTCTTCTCAGAAATTTTCTCGGGGGGGGATTACTGATAAGGATCAATTGCGGCGTTTTTTAAGCCCTTTAGAGCATATTATCCTTGAATTGCAAAAAATCCAAAGCAGAAAAAGAGGAAAGCATGAACATGGCTTCTTTCTTAAACCTCTCGATGTCATTGAGGAAAAAATTGAGGATATCAAAGAAAAATACGCCGCAGAGAAGGAAAAAATAAAAAAAGAATTTGAAAAAATCCATGAGCCGAGAAGACCCCTGAAGAAACAATGGGGGAATGCAGTAAAATCTTTTTTGGAGTATGAAGAAGCGAAGTTTCGTGTAAGGAAAAGGAAACGCCCCCAGCGGAAAGAAGCATTCAAGAAAATGCTGAAAGCTCTTTTTTTAAAAAATAGCGTTTTGCGAAACCACGAGGAGCACATGGATTTATTCCCCTTTCACGTGAAGAATGCCATCCTCGGGAAGCACCACGCCTCTGTTGTTTACCATGAAAACACAAAGGTGGAAAATGTTCCTGCCCCCTCTCTCCATACGTGGGAAGCTCCACGAAAGGATCCAAGCCGAAAATTCATGGTGAAGCTAAATCAGAAGAAGCTGAGAGAAATCGAGTTGCACGAAAACGCAATTAAAAGAAAACTTAGAAAGCTATAACAATGCAGATTGGTCTTGTTGGGAAAAGCAATGTAGGAAAAAGCACTTTTTTTAAAGCAATCACGTTGGCAGAGGTTGAAATTTCAAATAGGCCATTTGTCACAATAAAACCCAATACCGGAATTGGCTATGTCAAAGTTGATTGCGTGGACAAATTTTTTAACACTTCATGCAATCCTCGAGCAGGATATTGTATTTCCCATAAACGATTTGTTCCTGTCGAGATTATTGATGTTGCTGGCCTGGTTCCCGGAGCCCATAAGGGGCTTGGTCTTGGCTCTGAATTTTTAAATGACTTAAACCAGGCAGATGTTTTGATTCACGTGATTGATGCTTCGGGGAGCGTGAATGCCTTTGGTGAGCCTGTGCAGCTGGGAACATATGATCCCGTCCAAGACGTTCAATTTTTAGAAACTGAGCTTGATATGTGGTATTTCAACATTCTCAAAAAAGGGTGGGACAAGGTTGCGCGGTTTGTCAAGCAGGAAAATAAGGAAATTCATAAAGTATTGGGAAAGCAGCTCAGCGGATTGAAAGTAGATGAGGAGATGGTAAAAGAGGTTATTGAAAAGCTTGGTCTGGGAGAAGACCCATTGGCATGGAAAGAGGATGGTTTGCTTCGAATTTCCCGGGAGCTAAGAAAAATGACAAAACCCATGATTATCGCGGCAAACAAGATTGATATGCCTGGCGCAGCACAAAATTATGAGAGGGTGGCGAAACAGTTTCCTGAATACACCGTCTTTCCCTGCTCTGCTGAAGCAGAATTAGCTCTGCGAGAGGCTGCTCGAAAAAATTTAGTGAAATATCTTCCCGGAGAATCTTCTTTTGAAATTATTTCTGAAGAACTTTCCGATGCTCAAGAAAAAGGTCTCGAATTTATCAAGAAAAATGTGTTGGAGGTCCATGGGACAACAGGCGTTCAGGACATTGTGAACAAAGCTGTTTTTGAGCTGTTAGAATATGTTGCCATTTTTCCGGGAGGATTGAATAATCTAAAGGATAAGAACGGGAATACGTTGCCTGATTGTTTCCTTTTGAGAAAAGGATCGACAGCCCTTGATTTTGCCTATCACATTCACACGGATATTGGAAAGCATTTTATCAAAGCAATTGATGTGAAGAGAAAGATTCCGGTTTCAAAAGAGTATGCCCTGAAAAATCTTGATGTGATTGAAATCAAAACAAGTGTCTAGTTTTTTGAGTGTTTCCGTGCCGCATCCAGCAATAATTTCTTCTCTGTTTTAGAAACGATTTCCCTTATTTTATGGACAGAATCAGAGTTTACGGAAATGCTGTCAATCCCCGTTTTGACTAAAAATTCTGCCATTTCTTCCTTGCTTCCCGCCTGCCCACAAATGCTTGTAGTAGTATGATACTTCTTACATATTTTGATCACGTGTTCTATTTGCCTCAAGATGGCAGGATGAAGCTCATTGAAAAGTTTCTGGACCATTTCATTGTCCCTATCTACAGCAAGCGTATACTGGGTGAGGTCATTGGTTCCAAAACTTGCAAAATTGATACCCTCTTTGCAGATCTCTTCAATAACTTGGACTGCTGCAGGAGTTTCCACCATCACTCCAAACTCAATGTCTTTCAAGGGTTGAAGCCCAGTCTCTCTAAGAATCTCTTTTGCTTTTTTTACTTGCCCCGCATCAGTCACCATAGGGAGCATGACTCCTATGTTTTTGTATCCTTCATTATGGACCATTTTGATAGCTTCAAATTGCGCACGCAGCATTTCTTCTTCGTCCAAATCCCTTCGGATCCCTCTCCAGCCAAGCATAGGATTCTCTTCTTTAGGCTCATGTTGGCCCCCCTCAAGTTCTCTGAACTCAGAGGTTTTAAGATCAAGAGTCCTGTACCAGACAGGCTTATTTTTGAACGCCATCGCAACTTTGATGAGATTCTCTTGGATATAGTGGATGAACTCCTTTTTTCTTCCACTTTTGATCATATATGCGGGATGCATTTTTTGCCGGAGGATCATGTGCTCCGCCCTCAGCAATCCAACTCCATCTGCCCCTGTTTTTGCTATTCTTTCCGCATAATCGGGCAGATTAACATTCACTTTAATTTCTGTAATCGTTTTTAGTTCTTCACTCTCTTTCCCCCAGGGCTCCTTCTTTGCTTCTTTTTCCAAGGAGAGACTTCCCTCATAGACCACTCCACGGCTTGCGTCAACGGTTACAAGTTGTCCTTCTTTGAGTATATGGGTCGCATTTTTTGTCCCGACAATGCAGGGAGTTCCCATCTCCCGAGAAACAATTGCCGCATGGCTTGCAGATCCACCCATATCAGTTACAATTGCTGCAGCCCGCTCCATCGCGCTGGTATAATCTGGATTTGTTTTTTGTGCCACCAACACATCTCCCTTTTCTATTTTTGAAAGGCCATGAACATCTTTCACAATCTTTACTTTTCCAACCCCCATTCCCGGACTTGCATTGATTCCCGTGATAAGGACCGTAAGATTTTTAATGGCAACTTCTGGCGGCGATTCTTTTCGCTTTTTGAAAAGAGTAGTAATGGGCCTTGATTGGACGATGTAGGGGGTGCTATTTTCAATTGCGTACTCAATGTCCTGCGGTTTTTTGTAGTGTTTTTCAATTTTTTTTGCGAATTCTGCAAGCCTGATAATTTCATGGTTCGTTAATTTTTGTTCTTCCTGTTTCTCTTTTTCAACTTTCCTTTTTACATTTTCCATCCTATGCGGGTCAAGCTCCATCATCCATTCCTGTTTGTTGATATTTTTGCTTTTAATGTGCAGGGCATTTTTATCCACAAGGTACTGGTCAGGTGTAATAGCCCCAGAGACGACCATTTCTCCCAGCCCATAGCCCGCCTCAATCAGAATTTCAGATGTATCATTATTTACGGGATTCACGGAAAAGATAATCCCTGCTTTTTTTGAGTTTACCATTTTTTGTACAACAACAGCCACAAAAACTTTCTCATGCTGGAGCTCATTTTTAACTCGGTAGTAGATGGATCGCGCAGTAAAGAGGGACGCCCAGCATTTTTTTACTGATTCCAAAAAAAGTTTATTTCCTTTGACATTCAGAAATGTTTCCTGCTGCCCTGCAAAGGAGGTTGTGGGGCTGTCTTCCGCGGTTGCACTGCTTCTTACAGCAACAAGGGGGAGATCTTTTAGTTTGATAATA
>CAZTDJ010000059.1:0-5216 GCA_964612835.1 Candidatus Woesearchaeota archaeon | reverse complement strand
ATGGTGACTGCGGAGGGAGACCTCGTGGAAACAAGCGGGGCGATGATAGGGGGATACCGGGGAAAAAGCCAGCCCTTTGGATTCAAGGAAAAAGAGATTAAAGGCTCCTTGCAGAAATTGGAGAAAGAGTTGGCAACGCTGAAAGGCAGGATTGGGGACGCTGAAAAAAGGAAAAATGATGCTGAAGAGAGGATCTCCAAACTTCGAGAGCAAAGGGCTCTTTTGGAAGACAAGATTTCAAATATTCAGAAATTCACGGTCGCGGAAGAACCCACATTGACCCTCGCCCAAATCGGAGCAGAACTCAACGCGTTAAGAAAAAAAAGGGAGGATCTCAAGGCAAAGTTTGAAGTTTCTGTAAGCCAGATAGGATCCAGCCAAGAAGGCTCCGGGAAGGAGAGAATTCACCTCAGGGAAAAAATAGTGAATCATGAAGGGATGATCCATACAAAGAAGAACGAAAGCACCCATATCTATCTCAGGGAGAAGGAGAGCCTCCACCAGCTGATGAAAACGACTGAACTTGAAGAACAGCAATTCAAGCAGGAATTAAAGGACATTGAGTCGAAGTTGAATGGGAAGAAGAAGGAATTGCGGGAGAAAGAAAAGGATGAAAAGAGGGTGTATGGGCACTATAAGGAATTGTTTGAAAAGAAGAATAAAATCAGCGAGGCAATCCAGCAGCTTGAGATGAAGCAGGTAAGGGGTGAGGAGAAGATTAACATTCTGAATGATAAACTCCATTTTACGAATCAGGACAAGGAGAAGATAGAGGCAGACCTTATTGCGGTGAACCAAGAATTCGGGGCATTCAAGGATATCAAATTAAAAAAAGGGATTTCCGTGAATGAACTGAATGACCAAATCAGGGATTTTGAGAGAATGCAGAAGCAAATGGGAAATGTAAACATGAAGGCCCTTGAGATATATGAGAAGATCAAAGAGGAGTATCAAACAATTCTTGAGAAGACCGAGAAGCTGAAACAGGAGAAGCAGGATGTTTTGAATATGATTCAGGAGATTGAATTAAATAAGAAGGGGCTCTTTATGAAAACCTTTAATGTCATCCATGAAAACTTCAAGAATATTTTTTCTATGATTTCTACGAAGGGATCAGCCCATCTGGAAATTGAAGATGAGGAGAATGTGTTTAACGCAGGGGTGGATATCAAAGTGAAATTGACCAGCAAGAAGTATCTAGACATTGCCGCGTTGTCTGGTGGGGAAAAAACATTGGCTGCGCTGGCGTTCATTTTCGCGATTCAAGAGTACCAGCCCGCGCCTTTTTACCTGCTGGATGAGGTCGATGCAGCGCTGGACAAGAATAATTCCGAGCTTCTTTCAAAACTGGTAGCAAAGTACTCAGAAACCGCGCAATACATTGTCATCTCCCATAATGATGCGATTATTTCCAATGCTGATCAAATTTATGGGGTTTCTATGCAGGAAGGAGTTTCAAAAATAGTTAGTCTCAAAGTTTAACAAAATTAAAAATTATCGTTTAGGGTAGTAATAATAGGTAGGCATGCTTGGGTTGAGATATTCTTTATTTTTTGATTTTCTTAGCCATAAAAAACTCAGAAGTACAATAAGACCCAGTAAAAGGAAAAATCCCTTTTTGAGTAGCAGGGAAAAGGCCAAGCTATCTGCTCCCGCAGCATGTACTGCACTTGCTGAAAGAAGCAGCGCCGCCATCGCGATAATCAATTTTTTCATTATTATATAAGAAATTTGAGGATTATATAAAGATTCTGGTGGGGCAATTAGGGGAAGGGATGGCAAACCGAAGGATTTATATACAAATTCTTATTTATCTTATTTATAAGAAAACTAAAATGGAAATTAAAATAAAAGAAATAAAAACGGCAACGATAACAAGCAAAGGGCAGATTTGTATCCCCCATCTCGCTAGAACTATTAGGGGTTTTGAAGAAGGATCGAAAATAAGTATATTGGTTTATAGCGACAGAGTGGAGTTAAGACCGATGAAGCAGATAAGTGAAAAACTTTTTTCAGCGTTAATTTCTAAAGAAGCGCTTGCTAAAGAATGGAACACCAAAGAGGAAGATGCGGCATGGAAAAATTTGTAAAAGGGAATTCTTTCATTCTTTGAATTCAACGCTTTCAATAATTCCATCAGAGTCCGCGTCAACCCCCTCAACCACGTGCGCAAAAATAGCGGGATTATATTTGTTCCCCTCCATAATCTGGTCAAAATTTTTAAGGAAGGCGATGACCGCGGCTTTCGTCCCAAAATGCCTTTTGCCAGCAACAACAAGAATGGAACTCTGCTCATTGAATGGATTTTTCATCTTTACAATAATTCCCGTTTCTTCATTGCTGTACTTTTTTTTTGTTATCTTTGAACTGATGTTCCATCTGTCTTCCCGGTCAAAGTAAATGGGCATCTTCTCGTTGATTTGTGAAACAATGCGATTCACGACAGGGCCCCCCAGAAGGACAAGGTTCTTTTTGAGGTCTTCTTCCCTCATCTCTGTATCAAGTTTTACAGGAGGGGCAGGGATGTAATTCAATAATGATCCAAAAAAAATCGCCAAGTCAATCCCGTAATATCCGTCTCTTGATCGGGCTTTTTCCGGTCCATGAGGGTCAGGAGAGCCAACAACAATCCACGCATTAAATTTTTCTTCTTTGATAAAGGGGTCTAAAAAAACCTTTTTTTTTGGGTCAGTCGTTGACAGCTTTTGGGTTTTTTGCATGTCAGTAAACTTAATGGAAAAAGAGGGAGAACTTAACGCATATATCTTTGCGGTTGCCCCGCCTTTTTCCTCACGCCCGATGACCTTGATGATTCCCGCCTTTTCTAAATTCCGAATGTGATAGTACACTTTCTGTTCGTTCACATTGATCTTTTTTGAAATTTCAAACGGGTAAGAGGGGCGTTCTGAAAGGGCTTTAAGGATATTCAACGCTAACTCCGATTTAATAGTTTTTATGGCGTTGATTCCTACTTCTTTTGTTTTTAATGAGAATATCTCATTCCCCTTCATTTCCGTGATAATCATTTTAATTACAAAATATTTTTTAATAGTATTAAAATATTTATAGTAACGCTTATATATAAGTTTTTCTTTTGGTTACCTATGCAGGCAGTTATTCTTGCGGCTGGCAATGGGACAAGAATCCAACCACTCACGAAAGAAATGAATAAGTGCATGCTCCCTGTTGCGAATAAGCCTCTTGTGGAGTATCTTCTTGAGCAACTCCCTTTTTTTATTACAGAAGTTATTTTTATTATCAGGGGAGGGGATAAAGAAATCAAGAATTACTTTGGGAATACGTATGGATTTAAAAAAATAACCTATGTGGAGCAGAAATCCTCCAAGGGAACAGGAGACGCGTTACTGCAGGCAAAGCCCTTGTTGAGGGGATGGTTTGTTGTCTTTAATGGAGATACATTCTACCGAAAAAGAGACATTAAGAAATGCATACGACGAAGGCCCTCATTGCTTATCGCGAGGTCAAAAATGGCGGAGCGATATGGAGTGGTCACTGTTGATAAAACGCATGTCCTCTCTCTTGTTGAAAAGCCAAAGAAAGCAGATTCTGATCTGATCAATGTCGGGTTGTATGTCCTTAAAAGAGACATGCTGGAAAAGAAATTGTTGCCAGCAAAATCAAGAGAGTATGAAATCATTGATTACCTAAAACCCCTTATCTCCCGGAAAAGATTGGGCTATTGGGAAACATCTTTCTTTGTGACCATCACCTACCCATGGGACCTTTTTCATGCGACAGCTGAAGTCCTTGAGGATATATCCCTAAAAAAAAGAGGAGAGGTTGAACTTCACGCTACGCTCAAGGGGGAGGTTGGCATTGGAGAAGGCACCATCGTGAAAGATGGATCCTATATTGAGGGGCCAGTGGTTATAGGAAAAAACTGCGTGATAGGGCCGAATTGCTATATCAGGGGGCCAACATCCATAGGGGATAACTGCAAGATTGGAAATGGGGTTGAAATAAAATCCAGCGTTATTTTTGACCATGTCAACATCAACCACCTTTCGTATATTGGCGATTCGCTGATTGGAAAACACGCGAACATCGGGGCAGGAACAATCACCGCGAACTTGAGGCATGATGGAGATTTAATTAAAGTCAAGACTCAAGGGAAACTGATGGATAGTGGTTTGAAGAAATTGGGGGCGATTATTGGAGACGGGGTTCATCTGGGGATTCATACATCGATTTATCCTGGCAGGGTTGTTGAAAAAGATACCTCTCCTGGGGAAATTGTGAAGTAGCATGTGCGGCATCACAGCGTATAGGGGGAAGGAAAAGGCAAGCGTCATCCTGCTCGATTCAATAAAAAGGCTTGAGTATCGCGGCTATGACTCTGTGGGAATGGCGGTTGTAGATAACGGGATGCTGACGATAAAAAAAGGCGTTGGGAAGGTTGATGAGGTAAACGCGAAGATTCATTTCACTCATATCCCTGGTTCCCTGGGGGTCGCGCATACCCGCTGGGCCACGCATGGAGGGGTTACGGTTGAGAATACCCATCCACATACGGATTGCAGCAAGAAGCTCGCGGTTGTTCACAACGGGATTATAGAAAATTATTTTGAGATGAAAAGGGAGCTTGAATCCAAAGGCCATGTATTTACATCCCAAACAGACACAGAGGTTATCCCCCATCTTATTGAGGAGAATCTCAAAAGAATGCCATTCACAGAGGCGTGCGTTTTTTCCCTTAAAAAGCTGCGCGGCTCGTATGCGGTGTTAGTTCTCTCAGAAAGGGAACATTACATTTTCGCCGCGCGGGAAGGAAGCCCCCTCGTGGTGGGGGTAAAGGGAAATGAGCTTTTCGCCGCTTCCGACATTTCTGGATTTTTGCCGTACACGCGGAATGTTTTGTTTTTGAATGACGGGGAGTATGCGACTCTTGGAGATGGCGCGAGAATATTCAGTTTGGAAGATGGGAAAGAAATCCTGCGGGAACAAAAAGAAATAAACTGGAGCGCGGAGCAGATTGAGAAAGGGGGATATGATCACTTTATGCTGAAAGAAATTTATGACCAGCAAACAACGATTGAGTGGGCTTTGCGGCAGGACGAAAAGAAGATCATGGAGATCGCGGAATTAATCAACAACAGCAGAGGGATATTTTTTATCGCGTGCGGCACCGCGTACCACGCTGCGTTGACCGCCTCCTATATCTTTTCCCACATCGCGAAGAAGCATGTGAACGTTGT
>CAZTDJ010000058.1:0-5247 GCA_964612835.1 Candidatus Woesearchaeota archaeon | reverse complement strand
CTATCCCTGACAATCTCAATATTGAGATTGAGCTGAAGGAATAGGGACAGAATTCTATGAGATATAATCTAGAACTGGACAAGGAAACAGAAAAAATCAAGGAAGAAAAAGCAAAGAGTGTTTGCGTCCAGCTTCCCTTTGGATTGCGGAATCAAGCAGTAAAAATTGCCTCCTACCTTGAGGAAAAAACAGGAGCTGACATATTTATCTGGCTCGGATCCTGTTTTGGGGCGTGCGATATCCCCTCTCTTGACGTGGATATATTAATCCATTGGGGCCATTCTAAACCAGGATTGCTAGAGTGATATCCTCTCCACGTTCAAGCGTGGAGCATCCAGCGCCTGTTTCACCCTATAAGGGTTGGTCTTTGTCATGCGACTTAAATGCAAAAAATACCAAAATTCATGCACTGGCTAAAGCCGGCAGTTTTCTTTTTGAGAGGAATAAAATGCAAAGATTTATATAGTATTGATATATTTTATATGACAATTGATATAAAATGTATGACAAGACAGAAATTAGGATTTTGGAGCAAATTTACCTTAATCCGGGGATTCATAAGAGGGGGCTCTCTAAGCGGCTAAAGTTGGGAATGCCCTCCATAGATTGCGGTCTTCAAAAAATAAGGAAGTTAATTAAACAAAAAAAAACTGGAAATCAGATTAATTATTTTTTAGATTACTCAAAAGAAGAGCTTGCTCCCTCGCTCAGCGCTGTTGAACACTCCAGATTTGAAAGGCTTCCAACAAAAAGCAGGTTGTCCATGAAGGATTTCTTAAAAGAATTAAAAGAGAAGCCAATAATTGCCCTCATTTTTGGTTCTTATGCGAATGGCACTTACACAGAAAATTCTGATATTGATGTTTTATTAGTTTTTCAGAGAATTGAATATCCTAAACAAATTGAGAATACTGCAAAGAGAATAAGCATGAAAACAAATACGCAATTGAATCCGGTTTATCTTAATTACTCGGATTTCAGCAAATCATTTCATAATCCTACTAAGGAGTTTTTCAAAAAGCTTAAGAAAGACAAGATAATCCTCATAGGAATTGAATGGTGGAGACAATTGACTGATGAAGAAGCCTGATTGGAAACTTTGGTTAAAAAATAAGAAGGAATGCAAGTTTTGGTTGGATAAGTATATCCAAAAGGGAATCCTCAAGAAAATTCCTGATGAGTCAAGATTGCATTTGCGAAGAACAGATCACAATTTGACTTTTGCCAATTGGATTATTGAAAAACATAAAGACGAAATTCCGGATGTTTTGGGAGGAGACAATTTCTATGATTGGGTGATTAGTATCTATTATTACGCGATTTATCATGCTGCTCTTGCCCTTATGAGCAAAGAGGGATTTACATCAAAAAATCACTCTGCGACACTGGCTTTTCTAATTTACCACCACTACCATTCACAGAAAGCGCTTGATAAAGAGGACGTTGGACTGATTGCCAGCTCTTTGGATAGAGAAGATATTGAAACTCTCGGCATTTCAAAAGAGTTACGAGAAAAAGCGTGTTATGATGTTCATGAATCTTTTGAGAAAAAATTGGCTGAACAAATTAGAGAGCGAGCTGTTGATTTTGCGAATAAGATAAAGTCTTTATTCCAGTGACATCCTCTCCACGCTTTAGCGTTGGGCTTCCAGCGCCTGTTTCGCCCTATAAGGATTTGTCTTTGTCATGCGGCTTAAACTCAAAAAATACCAAAAATTCATCCACTGGCTAAAGCCGCGGAGATTTCTTTCAAAAAGATTAACAAATTTGGAAAAAGAAAGTATAAACTCCCAGCAAAGAAGTATAGAAAACCGCTTTGCTGGGGAAAAGAGGTGGGATACTCTTTATTGACAAGAACCCATATATAAATCTTTCGGTGCGTTAGTAATCATGAAGTGGTTACACCTAGGGGATTAATCTGAATTTTGTATTGACCAAAAACCACTCAAAAAACAGCAAAAAGAAGGCTAAGGCGAGGATATAGGGGGTTGCATAAAGAAGCCTTTTGTATTGGCCCTGCTGGACAATGTTTTGGTATGCTGCGGCTATTTCCTCCTGGCTAATAGCCCTGTAATACCTCCCAGAAGTCGAATTAGCGATACTTTGCAGTGTTTCCTCGTCAACAGTTGAAACAATATCCAATCCCTCAAAAGTTCCCCCTTCCTTTGTTCCAATCCCAATTGCATGAATTACAACATTCTTTTTGTTCGCATAATCCACCGCATCCTCTGGCTGGATCCCTACATTGCTTCTTCCATCAGTAAGCAAAATGATAACCTTTGCCTTTTTTGCCTGCTCAAGAAGGTTTGCGGCGGAGATAAGAGAGCTTCCAATGTCTGTCCCCCCTACTTCCTTAATAGAAATCATATCAATCGCGCCAATAATCTCGCTTTTCAACTCCTGCATTCCAAGCTCTACAAAGCTTGTCCCCGCGAATGAAACAATGCCTATCTTTGTCCCCTCAGGAACAAGATTGACAAAGGACTTCGCTGCCTCCTTCGCCGCCATGAACCTATTAGGGTTATAATCATTCGCCAGCATGCTTGAAGAGGAGTCAATCGCGAGGACATAGTCAGCAGAAGCTTGGGAAGTGACATACTCAAAGATGGGGGAGGCGAGCGCGAGGACAATAAGAACAAACGCGGATACTCTTAAATACAGCGGAACTAAATTTTTCGTGAAAACCTGCTTTCCTGTTACTCGCGCGATAGCGTCAAAATTGGCAAAAGCGAGGGCCTTCGCCTTTACTTTCTTCAGCGTATAAAAATGCAGGATAATAATGAGTGGAACAACAAAGAAAAACCAGAAAAATTCCAGATGCTCAAACAGTATGCGCATATTTTGCACTCCTCATTCTGAAAAAAGTAATAAGGGGGTTGACAAAAGGCTTATCTGTTGTCAGCTTGAGGAAATCGCAATGGGATTCCCGAAATCCACCTTCAACATCTTTTTCCCTTCTCAGCGCCTCTTCCTCGTAGTCCTTCTTTATTTTCGCGGGCTCAATAAGCATTTGCTCCCCTGTCTCGGGATTGCTCACGACGACTTTCACGTCAATATCCGGCATGGTAAAATCCCTGGGATCCCGTATCATCATCCCCATCACATCGTGCCTGCTTCTCAGTAGCGCGAGCCCATCCTTCCATTTCTCCTCGAGGCCGATAAAATCAGAGATAATAACAATCACTGACCTCCTTTTGAGAAAAGACAGGGAAAAATTGCACGCGCTGGTCAGGCTCATGCCCCCGCCATAGCTCTTGGTGTCAAAAAAAAATTTTGAAAAAATGTAGATCTGCTTCTTGTCCTTGCTTACCTGGACAGCCTGCTTGATCTCCTTGTTAAAAAGGGCCAACCCAATGCTGTCTCCTGCTTCCAGCGCAAGAAAGCTCAGCGCGGCGACAAGCTCGATAGCATACTCATTTTTCAATTTTTCAGTTGAGCCAAAAAGCATGCTGTCCCCCACATCCACCAGAAAAAAAATAGGCATCTCCCTCTCTTCAATATAATCCTTCATCAAAAGCTGTGACGCCCGCAATGAGGCTTTCCAGTCAATCCGCTCCGCGTCCTCGCTGGGATCATAGACCTCATACCCGTCAAATTCAAGGCCTCTTCCCCTGAAAAGACTTTTGTAGCTCGCGATGACGCTTGAAATGCTTAAGCGCTTGCTCGCGATGCTCAGCTTCTTCAAAAAAGGCCGCACCTCCGCGTGAATCTCTCTTTTCTCAAAATCTGCCATTTTTAAAAATTAAGGAACAGGAACCTTTGAAAGAATTTCAGCGATGATCTGGTCAGTGGTGATTTGCTCCGCCTCTCCCTCGTAGTTCAATAAAATTCTGTGCCTCATCACCTCATACGCGACATCCTTCACATGCTGCGGCTTGACAAAGTCGCTTCCCTGCAGGAGCGCTTCTGCTTTTGCGGCGATATAGAGGCCGATGGACGCTCGGGGAGATCCGCCCCACTGGATATATTTCCCTAATTGGAGGCCTTTTCTCTCTCTTGTCTTCTGCACAAGAGCGACAATATAATCCATAATCTCTTGGCCCACATACACTTTTTTTGTCATTTCCTGGAACAGCAAAATATCCCTTGGCCCAACCACTGATTTAAGGCCATACTCCTCATATTGCCGGATGCTGATATTCTTATCAAGAATTTGGAGCTCTTCTTTTGTCGTGGGATACGACATGCTTACCTTGAAGAGAAACCTGTCAATCTGAGCTTCGGGAAGCTCGTATGTCCCTCCCTGCTCGATGGGATTCTGCGTCGCCATCACAAAAAAAGGCAAAGGCACCTTGAATGTCTCTTTTCCAATAGTCGCCTGTTTTTCCTGCATTGCCTCAAGAAGGGCGGACTGTGTTTTTGGCGGAGCCCTGTTGATTTCATCAGCGAGGACGAGGTTCGCGAAGATAGGGCCTTTCAAAGTGAAAAATCCTTTCTCTTTTGTGTACGAGGTTATCCCCGTAATATCTGTTGGCAAAAGATCGACAGTGAATTGGATTCTGCTAAAGCTGCACCCAATCGTGGAGGCAAGCACTCGAATCGCGAGAGTCTTTCCAATTCCTGGAATACCTTCCAAAAGCACATGGCCGTTCGCGCATAATGACCTCAAAAGAGAATGAACAATTTGGTCCTGGCCTACGAGAAGTTTTTGCGCCTCTTTTTTAATTAAGTCAACCTTTTTTTTGACATAGGCGGCATCAACATGGTGTTGCTTCATAAATAATTAAAATGCTGGAATGTTTATAAAGTTTTACAAATTTTGTTAAAGTTTTTTAAAAAATACAAAAAAAGAAAAAAGAGAATAAGTTTAGTACTCTCTCTTCCTGTAATAGTAGTACACTAGCGCTGCTCCAACAACCACCAGTACAACCACCAGCCAGACAATCCATCCTTTTCCTGCTTTTGCCTCTGCTGCTGGAGGGGCTGCTGCTTCCTCTTCACCTGCTGGAGGGGCTGCTGCTTCCTCTTCACCTGCTGGAGGGGCTGCTGCCTTCTTCTCTTTTGCGCTCACCGCAAAGTATGAGAATCCTGGTGTCTTTGCCTTGTATTTAACCTGCGTTGAATCTTCGCTTACAACTGAAGTTTCAAGCGCATTCCATTTTCCAGCAGCATACCTGTTTAATACAACCGTATTTTTGTCGAGATTGTTATCTGTTAACCATTTCTTCTCAACTTTGAACTCTACAGCTGCGTCTTTAAGATTGTCTGATGAAAGTTTTGGAGCTTTAATTTCAAGGTAAGTATACA
>CAZTDJ010000057.1:0-5413 GCA_964612835.1 Candidatus Woesearchaeota archaeon | reverse complement strand
AAGGCACCCCACAAACTCTCCCGCGGCATACTTCAGACCAAAGTTTAATGCCGCTGCCTTTTTTGAATGGGGTTGCTTCTGCCGATGGACAAGGAGAATCTCAACCCCTTTGGTTTTTTTGATGAGGGATTGGGCAATTTTTGGAGTACGATCCGTAGACCCATCATTGACAATAATAATCTGAAGTTTGTTCTGCGGGTAGTTCAATTGGAGCAGCGACTGAATGGTCTTTCCCAAAGTCTTTTCCTCATTTCGCGCAGGAACAAGAATGGAAATCATGGGAAAATATTTCATGCGGTTCGTACTCTGCCCCCCCATAAAAAGCGTTTGAATCCAAAAAAAACCCAAAAAAAGTTCAATAAAGGAAACAAAAAGAAGGAAATACTTTATCATGGTTCAACTCTCCATATTTCAACAAAATCGTCTAAATATACCTTTTTAAAATTATTGCTGTATTTAAGGAGAAAAAGAAACCCTTCCTCTTCATACTTCCAAATATCTTGCTTCATCGCATTGTCAATATAAATATAATTAACATCATATTTTTTAAGGATTTCCATCGCAATCCCCATGTTCCTCGTTTTAAAAAGGGTTTGCGAATCGCGATATCTTCCCTCGGGATCCGGGGCGTTGACAAAATAGGAATCCATTACATTCTTTCTCTTTGCCAGAGTTTCAATCCAATGCCCGTTTTTATAAGAAGAAAGGACCGTGCTACTCAGGGGGGTTTTTTCTTTTATAAATGTAAGGCTGTTCAGAATGCTTTTATTGGGCAAAGAAGAATGCAGCTCGTTAAAATAAGAGATTGAAGAAAAAATCATACCGCAGGTAATCACAAAAATGGTGAAATGTTTCAGCGTGGGACTTGTCCATTTGAACTTTGCAATCTCCATAATGGCGAAAGCGGCCAATAAAACTGCCAGCACATTTAAATACAAAAGTGGCTCGACTTTTTTTGCGGAAAGAAAAATAAGAAAAAGCAAAGAGATGATGATGGGCCCTATCTTCTTCCTCTGCAGCCAGAGAAGAAATATTCCTATCAGGGAGAGAACAAAGATAAATATTCCAATGCCTATTTTTCCCCCAAAATCAGAAAGAAGGGTCATAAAAAAGGGGTTGATGCCTCGAATTTGCTCATGGATTGCGGGATTTGAAAAAAGATCAAGAAAGGGAGACGTGCTGATGATAGGGAAGAAAATACCGAGGACTGAAAAGAGAATAACAGAACCGCAAATAGCCCAAAAGAACGTTGCGTCCTCTTTTTGATAAAAGTAAATATACACGAGAAGCAGAAAAAGTGCAAGGAATGTGATGGTCAGGCTAAAAAAAGGGAGTACAAGAAAAAAGAAAAAAGAAAAGCGCTTCAAAATACTTTTTTTACTTTGATAACAAACAAAAGCGAGAAGACTCAAAAAAAAGGGCAGAATATATTTGTTGCTCGTTGAAGCCATAAAAAGAAAAGGGGGGGAAATACTGAGCAGGAGCATCCCAATATTCACTCTTTCTGTTGGGAGGTGAAATGATTGCAAAAGGAAATAGACCATCAAAAAACTCAGAACCGCGAGAACATATGGTAGCAAAAGAGAAAGCAATTCAAGGGGGAGTCCAAAAAGCGTATGGGGGGCATACAGAATAGCCGCCCAAGGAAAGAGATAGGAATACTTCCTTCCCCCATAACTCAATTCATCATAAACAAAAAAACCATCATCCCGCATTTGCTCTGCGATCCCTATATAAAAATATCCCTCTTCCCCGATAAGGCCGTTCCCTGGCTCCCGAAACAGATTGGGCGCCAAAAATGCAAAAAAAGAGAGAAAGAATACAAAAAAAATAAAATTCTTACTGGCAAATAACCCAGTAAATCTCCACGTCATCAAATCCCGAGATTTTCCTGAAACATTCCTCGTCATTGAGATACCTCACCTTTTCCAGGTTATAAAACTGTTTTGTTTTTTGAGTAATAAGGATATACTGGATTTTATACTTTTTAAACAGTTCGAGAGCCTTGCTTTCAAATTCAGTCGTATACATCGTGTTTAAATCCAGCATTCTCTGGTTAATGGAGGGGATATAAAGGAAATTGGTGTCCATCATGTTCTTTCGTTTTCCCACTGCCGCGACAAGGTGGCCTTCCTGGAGAGAACTCAAAACAACCGCATTGGGGGGGGTTTTTTCGCTTATCCACTGCAATGCTCGTATCTCCTCTTCGGAAGGGGCTTCGGCAATAACCTGCTGCGCATTGTAAAACGCCGGGATAAGGACACTCAAAAAAAGAATGAGTATGAAAACTCCCACAATTCTTCCTTTATACTGAAACCATTTTGTCTTATCAAGATAGAGAAAGGCTGTTTCAAGGGAAAAGGAAGAGAGAATTGCCAAAAAAATTCCCAAAAACATCAGCGCGACGGAATAGGGAATCATCTTTAAAAAAAGTAGGAGGAATGTCGTGATCAAAAATCCCCCAATAAGAAACACAGGCTCTGTTCCTTTCTTCCGGAATCCGATGATGGTGCCCCAAATTCCAAAAAGGAGGGGGAATCCCAGGAGGTAGATAAGCTGCACAATAGTGAACTCCTTAAAAAAGTTGGTAAGAACGAACATGGGGGTATTCTGCCAGATGCTGTTTAATCCCAAATCAAGGAACGCTTTCTTGAAAAAAATGAATTCGGTGAGAATGGTGAGAAGGATAAAAAAGAGAATTCCTTCCTGCTGGATTCGGGGAATATGTTTGTCTTCGGCATAGGACACAATAAGAAAAACAATAAAGGAAAGCGCGACAAGAAGGGCGAGGGGATGAAGAAATACTAGAATAAAAGAGAGAAAAATAAACCATTGCTGGCTTTCCTCAATCTTCAGGAGGGAATATATCAAAAAAAGAATAAGGGGCAAGAGAAGAGAGTATGAGGATATTTTGTTTAACGTTTCTCCCATTAAGATGGGCATGAACGTGCCGAGGGCTGTTGCGGCAAGCGCGACGTGCTTATTGTCTATAAGAAGTCGAATAACTTTGTAGAGCGCGAAAGGCAAAAAGGAGATAAAAACCGCTGGTAAGATTTTATAGACAAAAAGGTCGGAAAGAAAAAGTCCAAAAAATGCAAGAACATAAAAATGCAGGGATGGGTAAAAAATGGCCCTCCCCCCATAGCTTAATTCATCATAGGTGAACGGCACCGCATGTTGCTTGATGTGCTCAACCTGACGGATGATAAAATACGCAGAATCATCTGAAAAAGAATTTGTTTGCAAAACAAAATAGACACGAAAAGCAATGCTGACAAAAGAGAAAAACAGCAGGATATGCCAGCTTTTAATCCGGAACATGCTCATTCCCTTCCTGCCCTGTCTGCACCCCTTCCTTTGAAATCTTTTCCATCTCGCCTTTATGCCTCAGTTCGATAGAGGCAAAACTTTGCTTGAGCGTGTTCTCCGCGATATCAAAATAATCAAAGAATTTTGGGCACAGTTTGAGGAGCCGTGTCCTTCCGTAGGGCTCTGAAGCGATAAACTCGTTCTCTTTCAAATACCGAATATGGTCATACGCTTTGTTTCCGCGTACTTTGATGACCTCTGATTGCAATGCGGGCTGTTTGTATGCAATGACTGCGAGCGTTTCTTGGGTTGGCCGGTCCATCTCAGAATCGCTCAACAATTTCGAGGTCAGATAGAGGTACTCTTTCCTTAGGGTTAATCTCCATTTGTCATTATCACAAAGGATGGCGAGAGAAGAGTTTCTCTTCTGATAATCAGATATCAATTCATCAAGGATCTCCTTAATGCGCCCTTTTGATCCAATACCACAAATAAGGGATATCTCGTCAATCCCCATAAATCTCCCCGTGGTGAACAAGACCGCCTCAACCTTTTTCTTATCTTCCTCGTCCATAGAGCTTTAAAAACGGGTTTTCTTTTTAAAATTTACCCCCCTGCTCAGCGTTTTGATTATCCCCTATACAAATGTATTTAAAGGTGTTCAGTATCCTATAACGAGTTTTGCATGACCATGGAAGAAGAAAGCTCCATCAAAAAAATTATGTATAATGGCTCTTTTTATAAAGACGTTTCGTTGAGCCTAAGCACAGAAGCTGTTGAGAATCTTGCGGTATATGTAAAAGAGCTTCAAAATCCATTCATGGCCATTCTTGGATATCCTTCGCTTGCGCGATCAGAGGGGTTGGGAATGATGTTTCCTTCTATCTCAAAGGAGTACAGGGTCAAAGGAACCTTAAAAGGAGAAAGCCTTGATCTTCTTGTTGAAGGGATAGACTATACAATAGATTATGCTGCGTCGCAGAGGAAGTATATTCCTCTCACTGCTGATGAAAAGGTTGAGGAGTGCATCAAAGCGTATCTGAAAGAGATGGCCGCTTTTAAGGGGAAAATAGTTTCAAAAGAGGAGATTCAAAAAGCAGCGCAGAGCTGGAAAAAAGACCTGAAAATGAGTGATAAAGCGCTGGAAGTTCTTGTGAATAGCGTAGAAGGAAAAATTGTGCAGTACCGCACGCGCGAAAATAAATTTTTTTATGTCCCCTATCTCGAATTTTTTGGGGCGCTCGCTGGCCAGTTTATTTCAGTCGGATTCGGGGGCGGCCAAAAATACCAGCGAAGGATCTCTCCTATTTTAGGATTGCCACCCTTTAACGTTCTCAACAATCTCGCACGATATCTGAGATATAAAAATCCGGCTCCCATTGACGTTGTTTTTGAAAATCCAAAAAAGGTAGGAATTGTCCTTCCCCCTGTTGTGGGGTTATTTGCAAAGCAACATGAAACCAGGCATGCCTTAGAATATGCTGCTTTCTCCGAGCTTATCAATCCCCACTCTGCCTTATTCTCTGAGCACACAAAAGAAGAAGCAAAATCAAAAGCGTATGCAAATCTAGCAGAACTAATAGCGAACCATTTTTCTCCTCTTCCTTTTCTTGACTTCACGACTCACAATAAAAAGGTTGCTACGGAAATATTCCTTAAAAAAATGCCAGCAGGGATCCTCGTCGACGCATGGAAAAAGGATCTCTTGGAGAATGAAGAGGCAAGAGGGATCATTGCGGGAGTTTTATTTACCTCCGCATATGGGCACAACAGACGCGCGTATGAATCTATCGCAAGTTCATTAAAAGGAAACAAGAACATTCTTGCATTGCCATGGATTGTTCCTCTTGCGCTGTATGGATTCCAATCGCCGTATGGATTCCAATACTTCTCGGCCATTGCGGGGAACGCGGTTCTTCTCAATATTCTTTTAATGATGGGGGGATATGGGGACCTCCTTTCTTACCATAATGTAAAAGATTTACTACACTATGCAGATTCCCCTGAAAAAGAATTAAAAGTTATTGCACGGGTTGGGCCTAGGATATTGGAAACCGAAGTATCGCCGCGATCCCCCCAATCTCCTTAAACTGATTTCCTTCTA
>CAZTDJ010000056.1:0-5834 GCA_964612835.1 Candidatus Woesearchaeota archaeon | reverse complement strand
TAAAGTAAAAGAGGATTTATGAAGAAATTTGAAAGAGGATGTCTTTACGCAGTCTCCACACAGGGAGAATTCCCTGAAAGTGGTGTTGCTTTCTGATATGAAGTGTAACACGTCGCTGTATAACAAAGAAGCATGGGAAAAAACAGTTACGTTAATGAAAGAAGCATATGGGTCGGATAAAAAAGGTTATCTCTTTATCGTTGATGGAGTTTTTGAGAGCCCAGCATTGAACTCTAAATATGAGTTTTTACGAATGCCCGCGTATTCAACCGCCCATTCTCAAGACTGGTTCCACAATATTCAGGAGGAATTTAAAAAAGTCCCCAAGAATGTCGAGATCCATTACTTTTATGGAAAAAATGATATTTCCAATATGGTCGAGATCTACAACTCCAAAATATGGGAGTTTGTTGAAAAAGGAAAAGGACTTTCCTCTTCTTTTAAAAAAATAGAGGGAATCCTCTACAAAGATATTTTTCATCTTTTTAATTCAGATGTAGCCCATAAAAATAAACAATTGGAACAAAAAAAAGCAAATAATTTTTTTGCAAAATTAAATTTTGAGCTTGCAGAATTTGGTCGAAAGGTGGATGAATTCTCAAATGTGCTGCCCGTCAAATATGTGCAGCAGGCATCATCGCAACTTTCAAAAGATATGCAAACACTGGGAAATATTGTTGCTAAAAACTTAAAAGAAGAGAGAGTTTCTTCATCTTCTTCAAAGAAGTTATTGTCTTGTTTAGTCAATGTTACCGACAAATTAGAAAGGGTAAAGGGGGATTTCGCAGCCTCTTATTTCCCTCTTGAGGGAAAATTCGTTCGCAAGAATGTTCCCGCGGAGATGAAAAAGCAACTTCTTTTGTGGGCAAAGGGAGAGTATGAGCATACGCTTTCCTCCCTTGTTGAAAATGAGAGGCAATTCCACATTCATAAATTTAAAAATAATTATGTCCCATTAGATTTTGAAAAAAAGGAAGTTCTCTTTGAAGTAAGCGGATTCCATAGTTTAGCGAATGCGGCGTTGAGCAGGTTGAGAAAAGAGGAATATGAAAGACTTTCAAGAACACCCCATGAGTTTGATGAGCTCTCCCCAAGGAATAAAAACCACCTCGAACAGCTTGGATTAACCTCTAAAGATCTTGCCGATGTTGTTGAACAGGAAAAGTTGGGCCAGAAGCCCCCTGATTTTAAGATTATCGGAAATGACTTTGTCTTTCGAACGATGGCGTGCTCTTTCTCAAATGAAAAAATTGAGCCAACCTATATGATCTCCCTCGCGCCCTTCTATGATGTTGAAAAAGCGCGTTCTTTGAGCAAGCTATCGTACCTTGATAAGAAAAATATTGAAAAAGCTTTTAGGGTAGGGGCGTCTTCAGGAATTTTGCTTTTGGATTATACTCCCCAGAGCTTAAGGATTACGCCGATGAACCTCAGCCAGATCGCGTTAGTGAAAGATACGTTGAACAATATCCATATCACCGACATCCATTCTGGAAAGGAAGACCAAAGAACCGATCTCAATTTAGCAATCGCCTATGTAAAAAAGAAGGATCGCTCTATTGAGTCATGCGATGAGACAGGGGACAGATTCCAATCTTTGAATTATCCTGGCTCTGCCCAGGAAGGAACAAATCGGCTCGCGCGAATTGACGATCAAATAATCAGAGATGTTGTCATCCACCAGCAGGCAGATGAGGAGATTGTCAAAAGATCAAGGCTCAAAAATGCCATCATCAGAAAATTGAAAGGGAATCACGACAGGCCGCTCGAGCCGTTAGGAATGAGCCCAAGCAAAATGGAGGTGTTTTACCTTAACCTCCCCTATATTAATGCGAAGGGCATTTCTGAGCAAGAGTTGTATTATGCGCACAGGCTTAAGGAATTAGGATATCATACGGTCCTTGATGACTTGCCGTACCAGACAAATTATCTCGGGCATGAGCCATTCGCTGTCTATAACCTCTTTACAAAAGATGGACAAAACTATGGAACGTTGATGGCATCGCACAAAGCGACCCTCGCGGGTTCCGGGGATAAGATGGATCCTATTTCAAGAACACTTGACTGGATAGCGAATACCGGAAGAATAAATTTCTCTGAGAAAAATGCAAATTACCGATTGATTAACCAGGGGCATTCTCATATCTGGGAAATTGCCATGGCTTTTAATGGCTTGTATATCTGCGCGGGCCCGAGTCTCGAGGCCATAGACAAGGAAGTGGATAATCCCTGGAAGACAGATTCCTCATTTGGGCTTATGGTTGGATTTATGAAATCCGTTCCTGGAGCGACAAAGCAGTATATCCCTCCCAAAGGTCCCATTACCTTCGAGTTCCTGCATGAGGGGCTGTTGGGAAGAATTTTTAAGGAAGAGATCGCGGAGAAATACGAGGAAATATTCAAGAAACTTCCTGCGAAAGTAGCGATTAAAATCTAAGCGAAACCGCCAAGAAACTGCCAAAATAGGCGAAATAAGGCTTATTTTTGGAGTTTTTTGAGAAAGATTTAAATATAAAACCCGGTGTATAATACGTAAAGGGCATTTATAGACGCTCTGTAAAGAAAAGAAAAGGGGGTGAAAGTATGGCAGAATTGCTCGTTGTTAAATCAAAACTGAAAGAAGCCGTAGGAGACATGAACGTTTCTGGTGATTTGGCGGAAGCTCTCAGCGACGAAGTTGAATCAATGCTGAAAAAGGCATGCCAGAGAGCAAAAGCAAACGGCAGAAAAACCGTCGGCGCAAGAGACTTATAAAAATATAATCTCTTTTCTTTTTTTATTTTTTCCTTATTTTTTTATTCTGACCTAAAAAGAAAACTGCAGGCTTTAGTCAGTGGGTGAATTTTTGCATTAGGGCTCACAACCAAAGATTTAAATAGTATTAAATAATCTTATTTAATTAAATAAGGCGTTATAAATGGTATTAAAAACATTTAGTGTACAAGAGGAAACATATAAAAAATTTTCTAATTTTTGTAAAGGGCATGGCATTAGTATGAGTAAACAAGTAGAAATATTTATGGAATCTATGATCGAAGAAGAACCTGAAGCCAAAGAGGAGTATCTTAAGAAACTTGAAACAATTAGAAAGGGAAAATTTATTAGAGTTGATAATCTAACTGAGAGATATGGAATATGAAGTATGGGTTAGCTCTTTCTGAGAAAATTGATAAAATATTTAGTAAATTATCGAAGAAGAATAAAAAACAACTTGGGATTATTATCAGCAAGATTTGGCAAATACAAGATAATCCCCATCATTTTAAACCCTTAAGAGGAGATGTGCATGGGGCAAGAAGAGCGCATATCGACAAATCTTTCGTTTTGATTTATGAGATTGATGAAGTAAACAAACTTATTCGAGTTCTAGATTACGATCATCATGACAAGATCTACTAAAGCCCCACTAAAGCGATGTTGGGTATTAACATCAGGCTTAAATGAGATTTATAATCATTGAACTTCAATGTTTTGTTTTGTGTGAATCGCTTCAAGAATTCTATTTCCCAATTCGCTTCTTTTGCTTATTTTGATTTCCCCATTTTTTGACGCGGTGGCCGTGAGCGCGAAATCTCCGTCGATAGAGATATCCATGCTTTTGCGCGGCTGCCCTGTGCTGATGATGATGTACTCGTCTGTTTCAACTATTTTGACATTGTTTTCCTTTATGACAGGCTCCTCCCTCTCCTGCACATCAATGGAAATGCCCAGCTTTTTCTCTATTTTTTCTATAGTTTTGCCGCCTTTTCCTATCAGGATGGCTATCCTGTTTTCTGGAACATACACCACGGCTTTATGGTCATTGACAACTTCTGCTTTTACATTTCTGACGATTCCGCGGATTTCGTCCTCCACTTTTTTCGCGGCGAGCAGATGGGACGGCTTTTTTTCTGATCGGCCGATAGGAATGACTACAGTTTCCTCCCCATAGCTATAAATCTCATACTCCAATTTTTCTGTCAGGAAATCATTTACAATAATGACTGGCCTCGCGAGATCCGCTTCCATCATTCCGGTGGGAACTTTGACCGTCATTTTCAGGCTCAGCACTTTTTTGATTATCCCTCCCTCGATAAAAAGAACCGTGTCAATAATCTGGGGGATCACCCCCATCTCAATCTTCCCGAGAAAGCGCTGGATCGCGTCAATGGGATTTGTCGCGTGAACCACTCCTGCCAGCCCTATTCCCGCAAGCCGTAAATCCGCGAAGAGGGAAAAATCAGCAGTGTTTCTCATTTCATCAAAGATTGTGTAGTCTGGACGCGAGAGAAGGAGGATGTCATGGATCTCTTGCGCGTCTCCATGGCTTATGGCGTATTGGGTGATATTGTCTTTCAGGACTAAATCTCTCGGAGCTTCAATTGTTTTTACTGTTTTGTTCATGTCAGCGTAATGCTCTGCGATGCTTGCCGCGATGGTTGATTTTCCCTGGCCAGGGGCTCCCGCGATTAAAATTCCCTCTGCTTGCTCGTCAATCCTTTTGATGATGCGCTCGTCAAGATTATAATCCTCCAGCTTCATCTTTTTGATAGGCTTGACAATGGTGATTTCCCATCCATCCGAGAAGGGGGGCTTGGTGATCACGATTCGATAGGGGCCGAGCTGCACAATGGTGCTGCCTGCTCTTTCCATCTCAATGAACGCGTCATCCCGCACTTTCGTTTCTTCGATGATTTCCCGGGAGATATCCTTCACGTCATTTTTTTCTAGGGGAGTTTTTTGCAGATAGCAGAATTCCCATTTTCCCGACCCGCCTTTTTTCGCGTAGGGGAGTATCTTTTCCCTCAGATGGACAGACATGGTATCTGGCTCGAAGAATTTTTCAAATGTTATACTCGCTTTTTTTTCTTTTTTGCACAACACAGTGGATGTCCCTTTCGCTTCCGCGACCTTTTTAAAAAGGGTTTTTGTGGTGAACAGCACTGTTCCTGTTTCCCACGCGAGATCAACGCTCACGCTGTTGAGGCTATCGACCGTAAGGCTTTTGAGTTCAAACTGGCCAAGTTTTTTCCCCTGATAGGAGATTTCAAATCCTTCTTTCTTGCTTAACTGCTTGAGCCGCATAATCTCGTCAATCCCCAAGTGGCCCTCTGCTTTTTCAAGAGAAGCCCAGTACTCGAAGAGGTTCACCATTGCCTCGGGGATGATAATTCCGCCAATGCTGATTTTGTGATGGGAAATCTCTTTTGATAATAATCCCTCAATGATAATATCCGCGTCTGGCAAGATTTTTTCGTATGTTTCCATGGGCTGATGATTTTTTAGTCCTTTTATAAACCTTATTATTCAATGGTATTTTTCACTTTGTGGATATCGTATCTGCTTGTTAAGTGGCGGATGTTAAGAATTTGGATGTTTTCTTTAAAAAGTCTTTTTTTCTTTCTTTCTGTGCCCAAGCCTCTTCTGTTCTTCTGGTTTTTCTAAGAAATTGTCGCTTGAGACGACGCTTTTCCCGAGCCTTTGCTCGATGTCTTTTTTTGTAGAGCCAGCAACGTCGCCCCCTTCCCTTGCATCCTTTTTTAAATGGGGGAACTCTTTGGAATCGCGTTCCCTTGTGAATCTGGTTGTTGTTGCCTCGCCAAGCATGGTGAGGATGAGTTCTAAATCGTCCATATGGTCGCGTAAGTTCTCTTTTTTCAATCCCTTGAATTCTTTGTATTCGCTTGGGGTCATCCCAAAAGTGGCCTTTGAAATTTCTGCTGTAAGTATTGTATATTCTCTTTCTTCACGTAAGCCTCTTTTCTTCCATTCATCGGTAAGTTCGTCTCTTATGGCAATGCCCCTGACTCTTTTTTCAATCCAGTCATTAGAATATCCTTTTGCCTTGTATATTT
>CAZTDJ010000055.1:0-6004 GCA_964612835.1 Candidatus Woesearchaeota archaeon | reverse complement strand
AAGGTAGAAGAAGCGACTAGCTATTTAATAAAAAATAATCTAATAGAAGACGATAGAGGTAAAATTCGGCTTAAAAAATAGCTATCACCCCCACATTCGACTTAAGAATTATCACCCGCTATTGCGACAGAGAGCAAAATAAAAAATTTATTAAATGGTGATTGTCCTACTAAATGTTGTGGAGGGTATGGGGGAATCTCTTACTAAAAATTGTGGATGGTGTAACAAAGTATGAAAATTGATATTGGAAAGGTAATAGGATTTTTGGATGATCCAGAAAAGTCTTATTCAAAACAGGCAAGTTCAATTATTGGTGTTATTGGAGAAGACTTAAATGCCTATGCATTTAAAGATTACATGAAACATGTGAAAAAGGCCCAGGAAGTAAAAATTCTTGCTTGCCCAGTTACAAAGGGAACGAAAAAAGGCAAAAGATTAGATAGATGGATATATGTTGAACAACAAAACGGAGAAAAGATATTATATCAATGTGAAATAAAGAATTGGGGGGCAACGGCTATTTACGGAAATCGTCTTGAAAAAAATGCAAATAATGATAGGAAATGGGAAGTTGCAGAAATTAACTGGAAAAATCAATGTAAGAAAGAATTTTCTAAAGGAGAATATCCAAATGGTGTTACAAAAGTCTTTGAAAAAATGAGATTACCAGGTGAATATGGGGGAGTGAAAGTAGAACCCTTGATTTTATACTGGATGCCAATATCAAATACCCCCAATTTAATTCCGTTGTTTAGGGTTGCTGTATCCTCTTTTAATAATCCAAAAATAAAAACAGAATTCACAGAATTAAACATATTTTCGGTGTCAATATATTTACGTTCTTTATTAGAAAAGGGAACTAAGTATATTAAAGATATGCCCAATAAAGAGGATATGCCTAATATTAGGGTTAGATTAGAAATATTGGATGCAATTTGTTCAAAAGGTTAATTCTCCATTAAAGAATAAGCTAAAAAGATGACTTATTTAACAAAGATTTTGATTTGAAAGGTTTTGAAAAAGCAATAAAAGAATGTGGATTTTGTAAATACAAAAATGAAAAAGAATACATCCTTATTAAAGAAACATAGATTTACAATAAAAAATGAAGGCTCTGTCCTAAATCCTCTTTTTGTAATCTCCCGAGAGATCAAAGCATCAATCAAAAACTAAAAAAGCAAACTATATAAAAATCAAAAGATACGTATTTATCCATGCAAGAGTTCTTCCTCTATATCCTTCTCGGCATGCTGGGGGGATCAGTGAGGGCGTTCTACGGCTTGCTCAAGGCGGTAGGCGCTGGAAAAGAGACCAGCTGGGGATACTTCCTCATTACATTGATTATCTCCGCCTGCATCGGGGGACTTTTGGGATTTGTTTTCACTGTTGATTTCAGGGTAGCTGCCTTGGCAGGGTATGTGGGGACAGACATCCTGGAGAATGTCTTCAAGGCGTCTTTAGGAAAAGAGGTTCTGCTCAAATGAACGCGTTATATATCAGCGTCTTGGCAGGAGCCGGCTTCGGCGTTCTCGGGGGAGCTGTACGCTTCGCGATCACTGTAGTAAAAACGCTTTCCATCAACAGGAAAATAGCCGCCCAGGGATTATTGATGTACGCGGCCATGCTGATCCTTGTCGGCGCCTTTTCAGGATTAATGCTCAACTACGGGAACGTTATCAGCTTCCTCGCGGGGTACGCTGGTTTAGATTTAATGGACGGCTATTACAAGGCGTTCAGCAGGAAAAAGATCAAGATGAAAGCGAGTTCTTGAAAATATTCTGGATTTTCTTGATAAAGGGTTATGAATCAAAGGGAGCACGATCAAGAAATAATGGGGGGCAGCAATATCAAAGAACGAACTTAAAAGAAGGCTGCCTGTCAAAATAATGCATCAAACGCTTGACCTTATGCCGGAATATCTTGAAAGCAGCGGCAAGATGATGGTTGGTTCAAAAGGAATTTCCTGGCTCCAGCAAGATAATCCCGAGCCCAGAACAATGCTTCAAAAAGCCGTTCGGGTGGCATGAAAGAAAAACAGGCGCAGATTGACAAACTATTCAATGCTTTGACGTAGAAAGCGTTTACGGGAGAGTTGGTTTAAATGGATAAAAAAATTAAAGTTTTAGGAACTGAGGTTTCATTATCACAAGAAAAGAAAGAGGATTACCTTTCTTTAACAGACATAGCGAGATACAAGAATTCTGAACATCCAGCAGACGTTATAAAGAACTGGACACGATCTAAAGATACCGTAGAATTTTTGGGGTTATGGGAGCGGATAAATAACCCTGGCTTTAAACTGGTCGAATTCCACCAGTTTAGAAATAGGGCAGGAAACCATTCTTTTGTGCTATCACCTCAAAAATGGATTGAAACTACAAATGCGATGGGCATTATATCAAAATCCGGAAAATATGGCGGTACTTTTGCGCACAAAGATATCGCATTTGAGTTTGCATCTTGGATTTCAGCCGAGTTTAAGCTCTATTTGATTAAGGAATTTCAAAGGCTGAAAGAAGATGAAAATACGAGAAATAATCTCGATTGGGATATCAAAAGGAATTTAGCAAAAATTAATTATAGAATCCACACAGATGCAATAAAAAGGCATCTTATTCCAGAAAAAATCTCTATTGATGGGGAAAAGCTCATTTATGCAACAGAGGCAGACATCTTAAACCTTGCGCTCTTCGGGATAACTGCCAAGGAATGGGGTGAAAAGAATCCTTCAATGGAGGGCAATATGCGGGATTATGCGGATGTGACCCAGTTAGTGTGCTTATCAAATCTTGAAAACCTTAATGCCTATTTTATCAAAGAGGGAATTGAAAAAATAAAGCGATTAGAAAAATTAAACGAAATAGCAATTGAGCAAATGACAATACTGGCTAGACACCCAGAGATGAAAAAATTAAAATGAGAAAAAATAATTCGCGACAATTTACACTTTCAGAACTTGAGGCAGTCTACCAGATTGTCATGGAACATCACATTTAATGTAAATGCGCTTTTTTCTGCGATAATCAAAAATTCAACAGCGTTTCGCAATCCCGCGAAGGAGTATTCAAAGAGGAAAGGGGCCGCCGCGCTTGCTGAAAATTCTTTTTCTGGAAAGTATTTCCGTCTCATCAATCTTTTTCGGCCTCCCGCGGGATTCTTTTTCTTTTTTATTTTTAAAATATTTTTCCCTTAAGGCTTCAAGAATTAATTCCTGCACCGAAGAATATCCCAAATTTTCTTTTTCATTCTTTAAAATTTTAAAAATTTGTTCAGGGACCGCAAGCATGATATTTTTTGATGCCATAGGGCACATATCGTAATATACATTTCTATATATAAATTTAACTGCCTGTTTTTCCTCTTTTGCCGTTCCACGCCGTTTCTTCATATTTTACGGCCATCCTGCAACCTTCTGAAGAAAAAATAACAAAAAATCATTTTGTTAGTATTTTTTGTAAAAATTTATCGAGGATTCCAACGTTTCATTTTCTTCGGGGCGTATGCGGAGATAAGGATGAGAACCCTTTTGGCGATCATGTTGAATATTCACCAGACATAATCTGCGCAGAATAACATAGACGCTGGAAGCTCCACGCGTGAACAGGGAGAGAACGTCACTTTTTCTTTTGCTTCAAATCTTCCGTAATCTTTGAAAGTTCCTTGACATTGGAAGTCAAAGGCTGAATGATCCTTTCAAATACCTTTTCAAGAGCCTTTATTTCAGAACCGACATCACTGATGCTTTTATTATATTCCTCGATTTTTCCAAACACCGCGCTCTGCAGTCTGTCGAATCGTTCCTGCACCCGTAAAATCTCTTGTTTAATTGCGATAAGCTCATCATTGGTCTTTTCTCGCCAGGCAGCAATATCCCCGATGTTTTCAACAACCTGCCCCCATTTTTCGTCAATCACTGCTTCCACCAATGCGGCAACTTGATCTCTCATGACCCTCGTTTGCGGCTCGTGATAGGATGATGAACCATATGCGGGCTGCTGCTCCCCCTGTTCCTCTTTTTTTATGGTGTAAGTTTGCCCTTCTTCTTTGGTTAATGCAGATTCCTCCATTTCTGTAGATGGCTCTGTTGAAGGCGAAGGGGCTTCAAGTTTAAGATCATCTTCAATCGTCCGTTGATATTCCTCTTCTGCCCCCCCCTCTCCCAGTCCTTCTTGCATTTCAATTTGCCGGAGCGCTTTGTCAATATCTGTAATGGAGAAACCTTCCTCCTTCAGTTTTCTGATAACTGCCTGGTTTGCCAGCCCCTGGCTCTTTAATTCCTTTGCCCTATTTATGAGTAGTTCCGCCATTTTCCTCTTTTTTCTTTTTTAAAAGGTCAAGAACATCTTTTTCTGTCATGAATTTCATAGGGTCCCACAAATTAATATACTTTTCTAAAACCTTGACATCCTCTTTTTTTGCGAAAATGTCCATTTCTTTGATGACTTTTCTCACGACGTTTTTCACTTGATTTACATCATCTTTCAAGCCATTCATATCAGTATGGACGCCTTCGACCCCCTTCATCAGTTTTTTGTATTCCTCAATCATGTTCTTGCTTACAATCAAAAGTCTTTCATTGAAAAGAGAGTTCTTGCTTTCTAATTGCCGCATTCTCTCCTGCAGATCATTCAGCGATTGAATGGGGATTTCGTCAGCCATGTCGAAAACTATATGAATATTGGAAAACCCCCTATTTATTGTTTGTGGAAGCTGAAACTATGGATTCCTTGAGGTGGTTTGTTTGGCATTTGATAAGTTAAAGCCTGGCGAGTATGAGATTATCAAAGAGGGCCAGGAAGAGGTCATGCGCATGAGCTATCAGGGGTTTGAGGACATCCCTTCCCTTGCTGATTCCGCACGCTGCATGGCGAGAACCCTTGACAACATCGCTGAAAATCCTTCGGTAGGCAGGATTGTTTTGGTTCAAAGGAAAAATTATGTGTATGACTTTAACCAGACCCAGTTGTTAGTGGAGATTGCAAACATCTTTAATCTCCTCACGAAACAGAAAAAAATTCTCAGTCTCAGTTCATTAAGCACAGAAGAGTTTAAGCACCTCGCTCCCTCCCGGTTCAATACTGTCAGGTATGTTGTTTCTTCCCTTTTGAAATCAGATCCGCTCGGGGCGTATGTAGAGATGAGGAGGATTATCCGCGAGGTGAAGATAAGCCTGAAGCAGGCAGATGATGAGGCAAAGGCAAAGGACCTTACTGCATATTTGGAAGTTCT
The DNA here is from genome assembly GCA_964612835.1 of Candidatus Woesearchaeota archaeon. Lineage (GTDB taxonomy): Archaea > Nanobdellota > Nanobdellia > SCGC-AAA011-G17 > JAGVXY01 > CAZTDJ01. The sequence goes on along the minus strand of CAZTDJ010000055.1, from coordinate 775 downwards.
TATGCATATCTTTTCACTGCTTGAGAAAACAAAGATTATCCAGCTTACAAAGAAAAATCTTGAAGGGTATGCCATCGGAAACCGGGAGATGTACAAGGAAATTTTTAGGCCTGTTGTCACTCCTGATTTTATGATGACCCAGCTCATGGCAAGCCAGCCTCTTGACGCGCGGGAGCTTGAGGTCTATAGCCTCGGCAAGGACGCGAATGTGTTCCTTTTCCAGCAGCAGAGGGACATTCGAACATTGTACTTTCTTGACCCTCCAGAGTTCAACATCTCAGAAGAAAAATATGAGCTTCTTGATCTTGCCAGAACAGTTCTTTCCGAGCATGAGCCGAGAGAGGAGGAGTTTCTGGATCCCGAAAAGATGAGAACAACGTTTTATAATATCGGAAGGGATTTGCTCATCGAGCTGGCAGAAACCAAGAATATCGACGTGAGTTACGAGGAAATTCAGCAGCTCGCGAATATTCTCGTGCGGTATACTGTGGGATTCGGGCTTGTCGAGGTTTTGCTGCAGGACGAAAAAGTTCAGGACATCGTCATCAATGGCCCTATAGGAGTTACCCCTATTTTTTTAGTGCACCAGGATTATGGGGAGTGCGTGACAAATATCATTCCTTCAACGGAAGATTCTGAAAGCTGGGCGACAAAATTTAGGCTGATAAGCGGAAGGCCATTGGACGAGGCAAATCCTGTTTTGGATACGGAGCTTGAGCTTCCCACATCGCGAGCAAGAGTCGCAATTGTCAACAAGCCGTTAAATCCTTTCGGT
>CAZTDJ010000054.1:0-6105 GCA_964612835.1 Candidatus Woesearchaeota archaeon | reverse complement strand
GGAGGAGGAGACTATCGATGCACGAAAGAAAAATGCTTTTCTCTGGGTCATTGCACTCCTTTTTCCATTTCTGTTGATAATTCCTCTGTAGGAAATATCGATTGTGTTCCACAGTATTCCCCTGGAAACAGCATGGGGTGCGGCCAATGCGGCGCAGGAGAGGATAGAAATGCAAACCTCTGCACAAAAGAGGAGTGCGGTGAATTGGGAAATTGTAGGGCAGAGGAGCTCGCAACAAAAGAAACCTTGAATTTTTTTGATGCCGCAAACTGTCTCGCAGAAATTGCATTGGCCTCTTTCTCAGGAGCTAGTGTAAATTGCCCTGTCGAGGTTTGGAAGCTGTACAATCTTGTTGGTTATGGCTTCTCTTTAAAGGAGAATCCTTATCCCCTTGTCCATGAAGCGCTGTGCAGTCCTGCGGCATTCCAGAAAAACCAACAGTGTGAACAATGCATGAATGAAACGCTCTGCGATCCGGAACTATGTTCGATTCTCGGCGAGGATTGTGTATTCCACATGAAAGGGGGAAGAGGTTTCTGCGGCAAAGAGAAAAGGGACAGAGAAGGAAAATTTGAGATTCGGGTTGTATCCCCTGCCCCATCAATGGTGGGGTGGAATCAGGAATCTGTGGATCTTTCAGTAGAGACAGACCAGGAAACAACTTGCAGATACTCATGGAATATCACTTCTCCATGGGACGCAATGGTCACAGTCCAGAACGGAGATTATAAAAAAGAGCATCAAGACAGGATTTACTTTTACCCTTCTGTTTTCGCGAAGGGAGAAAATAAAAGATTGTTTGTTGTAGCGTGCATGGACAAAGATGGAAAAAGAAAAACGATTACTCATTCCCTGCACATGGGCGCAAAACAAGAATCTGAAAAACCACTTGTTGTTGCCAACATCCAAGGAAAGCAACTTGCCTTTTCTTCTGGAAAATCTCTCCAGATTATTTCTGACAAGGAGGTGAGTTGCAAATACAATAGCTTCAAAGTGGGAAGCGCAAATAGGGAAACTATCTTCGGGTCTATCCCCTTAAACGCGTTTGATCTCTGCGAATTTGTTTCTGAGAAACAGAGGACCTATTGCGAAAAAGATGTGCAAAGCCTTGCAAACGGCACTTATATTTTCACTGCGCAATGCATGGATAAGAACGGGATATCCAGCGATGTAGTGCCCGTGACCTTTTCCGTAGAGGTCTAATTAATTAACGCCCATATTTCCGCGAGGATTGTAGTCCCTTCTTGGATAAAGAAGTGCATCAGGCCTCACACCGGGGTTCCTGATTTCAACAGAAGAATCAAAACCAGATACAAACGTTAGTTCTGCTGGCTTCCCATAATCATAGTCTGTAGGGACTAATACAAAGTCTAAATAGTTCCACCCCTTTTGAAGGTTGAAATCAATTGATTTTACTTGTGGATTCCCTCCAGTATTTGATCCACTGCTTTTTGATACCCCATTAACATAAAAGTTGTATAATGCCACCTTATAACTAATCCCAACATATACTCTTTTGGGAAAATCAACCCATACTGCAGAATGATAGCATGATACTTGCATGGACTTATTACCCTGACACTGGGTAGCCAACCCAATACAAATATCCTTTGTAATTTGTGCAGTAAATGGAGAGTTATCTGCATTATAATATATCGGTCGTCCATCAGTACATGCAGATATGGTTTGTATTGTTGTTATCCCGGTTGCTCCTTTGGTGTATTGCGCCCACATTCTTGAATTTCCTTGTGGCACAACATAGAATGGTTGCGAGCGCTCTTCAAAATTTCTTTCAGCATCTGTTGCAACTGCAGTTATAGTATTGCATCCTGTATAAAGTGTTGCTGTTCCGCTTGCGCATATCGGTTCAGGAGTGAAACTTCCATATTGCTGTGGATTTGGGATTGGGCCGCCTGGTTCGCAAACCCCCCCGCTAAGGTTTTGGCCCCCAGTTATTGCAGCTCCGCTTATTTTTTCAACTGCGGTGCTATAACCAATGCCGGTAAATCTAGGATTGCTGCAGAATATTGTTTTGTTTATGTAAACCGTTTTTATTTCAGAAGGATCGCACAAGCATTCTCCGCTTTGTTCAGTAACCATCCCGGTTATTCCTGCAGTTGTTGCTCCTGTGAGTATATTTCCTTCATTGTTCAAGTAAACATGTGCGTTTTCAATATTTGAGCAGTCAGAAGCAGTTGCGCTATAGTCAAATCTATCAAATCTTTCAATGTGGTTTACATCTTTGAGGTTATAAAGGTCGAGACTCGCAAGGGGATCATTTGGATTAAACGATTTTTTCACAAAGAGAACGGCATTCGGCTCAATAGCGGAAATAGCAGGGGGCATGGTGTCTGCCGGTTTTATGACTGAGTAATTGAGCCTTATGGAATACCACCCGCACGTCCATGTTTTATTTGCATTCACATAACACGCGTAGGAGAACGCGGTCAAGTCCTTGTTTTGGTAGGTGCAGGGGCCAGCGACAACGCACCGATTCGTAAGATTTGTTGCGTTGACGGTTTCATTCACTTCATAAAAACAATCTCCCAAATTTAGGTTCATCTCAAAATTTCCCTGCAGCCATCCGGGAGTTGGAGAAGGCGTTCCGCTCATATCAATATATCTCTTTGTACTGCAGGTATTTGTTGGCATAACAACCAGTTTGTTGTACACGCGGTAATGGCTTGGGAAAACCCCTTTGATGGTCGTTGAACCTCCCGCAATCACCACTTTTTGGGGCGTTGCTATAAGGCCAATGGGAACAACTCCTTGTGCAGAGACATACATTGAAATCAGCGCTATAACGAGCATTACCAAAATCAACTTTTTCATTTCTGGAGTTCCTCTGTTTCTTTTATTTTTTTTGAAAGCTCTTTTTCGACTTCTGTTTCATATGTTTTTTTTACAGAAGGCCCGGATAAAGGAGTTTCAAAACCCTGCTTTTGTTTTTTCTGTTTTTCATTTTCTTGTTTTTTTATATCTTTTTTATTCTGCCATTCAGATTTTGTTTTTTTGAATTTTTTTAGGATAAAGAATGATGCTCCTGCAAGAACAAGGAGCATTAGTATAATAAAAAAAACAAGCATTGCTTTTGATTTTTTCTTGCAGTCTTCAGGGCAATTCTGTTCTGTTTCACCATATGCACTATCGCATGCTGAATTAGGGCAGAGAGGCATTGAATCTACGCTGTCAATCATGGCATCATCATCAGTATCTGCTTTTAGTGGATCAGTCCCTTGGGAAGATTCAAAGGAATCGCTCCATTGGTCATTGTCGCTATCTTGTTCTTTGGGTTGTGAAGTTTGGTTGCATGGATTTTGGCAAATCCCCCCGCAATCAATTCCATTTTCTCCAGCATCTTTCTGTCCATTCGTGCATAGAATGTAGTTTTGATTTTTTGCATCTCCAGGCTTTGCACAGTTTGGATCTTGCGTGTCAATAAGCCCGTCGCAATCATTGTCTCTGCTGTCATAGCAATTTCCAGCAACTTCCGGATTTGATGGCTTTTCTCCAATGCACAAGCTCCATTTTCCATTCTGGCACTGCTGCAATCCAAAATCGCATTCTCCAACATCAGTTGTTCCGCATTTTTGGGTTTCTCCGGGAGAGCACTCGCAATCTTCATCAGGAAAGCCGTCGCAATCTTCATCTTTTCCCGTTTTGCATGCGTCCGTTGGATTTCTTGGCCTATAGCCCGGCCCACCGCATACACTCCATTCGCCATTCATGCAAACCTGAACACCATAGCTGCATACCCCTATTGTTGAACCGCAGTTTTGTATATCCCCGTTAACACAATTGCACCCAACATCTGCCTGGCCGTCGCAGTCATTGTCAATACTGTCACATATATCTGCAGCGTTGGGGTTGATAGCAGGATTTTTATCATTGCAGTCATTTTCCTTTGGCGCAACGCTGTCGTTTACGATATCAAAACAGTTTTTTCCAAAGCTATCTCCATCTTTGTCAATGCACGTTAGATTGAATGCGCAACTTTCTTCTTCAAGCGGCTTTTCCGTATATTCAGTGCCGCAATTAAAAAGGTCATTGCATCTTCTGGTTCTTGATTCGCTGATGCTTGGGCATTGGCCAGTCCATTGAGTGCAATTCCATTCTTCATGGCATGGTATGCCCACCAAAGGAAGCTGCCCTTGGCAGGGAATAGTTTCGTTTTGAGCTAAAACAATGCTTGGCAAGAGGATGATAAACAAAGATAATAATCCGCCTATTTTCATGGATTTAAGAAGGAAAAGCCGAGATTTAAAACTTTCTAAGAATCTGGGAAGTGTTTATATATATTGACGTATTCCTTTTTGTGCTATGAAAACTTTGAGAAGAATAATAACTGCAGGTATACTTAGCACAATTCCTCTTTTTTCATATGCAGAGCCAGAATATTTTCAGAAAGATATTTTTAGCCCTTATAAACAAGAATTTATGATGGGGGAACTTTTTGAAAAAACCAAACCAGAAACAGAAAACAAACTTTTTGGAAAGGCACCTGAACCTCTAAGAAGAAGGTCATTTTCTTTTAAAAAACTTTTTATTCCTTCAGAGGCGGTTACCAAAAAAGTAATGCATTTTATGGATTTTTATTTCATTGATGATGTCCCCAACATTTTTGCAGCCTCATCATTTAATTTTTTAGGGCATGGGGGGAGGTTTGTCCCAGAGCCGCATACTGCCCATACTGCCTTGCAGGAGCATATCTCTGGGTTGAGCAAGGATTATATTGTTGATGATTTTGTTGATCGTTTAAAAAGTGACGCTCTCAGGGTGAGGAGGGTAGAATTTTCCCCTTTTGAAAATAAAAAAGATTTTTCAGTTAATAAAAAGGAAGAACGCAATGTTTCTGTTGATTTTAAATTTGAGAAAGAGATTTTCAATGAAAATCTTTCTGTACGAACGCATATTTTCAAGACAAAAGCCCCTTTTAAATGGGTCAAGTTTAATTTTACCTTTGACCAGGACCTTGAAGAAAAAATTGATATGCTATTTTATCCCCCCTCATTAACAAAAAAGGAAATTCAGCAGCTTCTCGGAATTGAAAGAGAAATGCACGAGTTGTATTACTCTGAAATGTTGGAATCATCACCTACTCTTAACAGCTGGATCTTCAGGAGTTCTTTTTTCAAAGACACTCTTTCAAATTCATTTGGATACAAGCATGGCGTTTTTATGGGGGAAGTTGGTTTTTCTGTAGACAAAGAATCTAACAGTTCTTTTTTTCTTAATGCAGGAAAACCAAAAAATTCATTGAAGCTTACGTATAACAATGAGAATGATGTTGGAATTGAATTCAGCAGGAAAAAGGGCAATAACATTTTATACTTTTCCTTGAATGAATTGCCAAATTCAGAAGTAAATGCTTTTTTAGGGATAAAAATGCCGCTCAGAAAACACTATTGAGCAAAATAATAGAAACCTTTTTAAACAGACAAAAAGCACTTTAAAATCCAGATGGTAGCTCCGAGATTGCGAACAAGGAAAAAGAAAAGGGTTGCAGTGCGAGTTCCAGGCGGAAGCACCGTGATACGATATCTTGCGAGGAAAAAAGGAAAGCTCAAATGCCGCTGTGGAAGGGATATTCTTGGGACATCGCCTGAAAATACGAGGCTTCCTTCAAGAAAATTAGGGATGCTGTGCAGTGTATGTTGCAGGGAATCATTGGTGCAGCAGGCGCGATCAATAGTGTTAAATTCAGAGGAAAACCCGGAGGAACAAGAAAATGTTTGAAGTGGGAACAGTATGCATAAAGATTGCGGGCAGGGATTCTGGGGAAGTTGGAATTGTAGTTGATGTTCTTGGTAATGGTTATGTGCTATTTGACGGCAATACAAGAAGAAGGAAATGCAATATAAACCATCTTGAGCCTCTTGGCGCCTCAAAAATTAAAAAGAATGCTTCTCATGCAGATGTGGAAAAGGGTCTCGGGAAAATTTGTTTTGAAAAGAAAAAAAAAAAGAAAAAAAGGGAAAGAAAAAAGCGGCCATTGAATATCAGGAAAGGAAAACAACAGCAGCAAAAAGCAGTGCAGGAAGAAAAGAAAACTGAAAAGAAGAAACATGAAAGAAGAAAGTGAGAGAAAACTGTTTGAGCTCCAGC
>CAZTDJ010000053.1:1085-6148 GCA_964612835.1 Candidatus Woesearchaeota archaeon | reverse complement strand
GATGCTAAAAATTCTCTGTTCAGAAGCAAGAATTGCTTTCAGTTCTTCAATCAACTTCAAAAGGGCGTCGTGTTCCTCCCTGATTTTTTCCCCTTCCATACTTGTCAATCTCTGCAGCTTCATCTCTAAAATTGCCCTGGCCTGCTTCTCGCTTAAATGAAATATCTGCGCCAAATTCTCAGAGGCGGTTTTCGCGTCTCTGCTTTGTTTGATGGTCTTCACCACATTGTCAACATTTGCCAAGGCGATCAGAAGCCCCTCAAGAAGGTGTGATTTTTCGCTTGCCCCCTGCAAATCAAACTGTGTTCTTCTCCGAATGACTTGCTGCCGGTGCTCAATAAACTTGGAGAGCATATCCTTCAATCCCATGACGATGGGTTGCCCCCCTGATAACGCGAGCATGATAATCCCGAATGTTGACTGGAGCTGCGTATGTTTCAAGAGTTGGTTCAAAACGAGTTCTCCCTTTGCCGATTTTTTCAGCTCAATCACGATCCGCATCCCTTTCCTATCAGACTCGTCTCGAATATCGGAAATATCTTGAACAACGTCGTTTTTCACTAATTCCGCGATTTCCACGATCAATGAAGCCTTATTCACCATATAGGGAATTTCTGTAATAACCAGCACGTCCTTTTCTTTCTTAGTTTCATGATGAACTTTGGATTTGACAAGGATCTTTCCCCTTCCCCCCATATAGGCGGCCCGCAGTCCGGAAATATTCGAGATCGTTCCTCCTGTTGGAAAGTCTGGGCCTTTGATGGTCTTCATGAGCTCATTGAGAGAGAGGTCTGGATCTTCAATCATGTTGATGACCCCCTCCGCGATCTCTTTCAGGTTGTGAGGTGGGATATTGGTGGCCATTCCCACTGCGATTCCTGACGTACCATTAATCAACAGGGAAGGGATTCGGGAGGGGAGGACAAGCGGCTCTTCAACAGAACCATCATAATTCGGCGCAAAATCAACCGTCTCTTTTTCTATGTCCAAAAGCATTTCTTCCGCAATTTTTGTTAATCGACATTCAGTATATCTCATGCTCGCAGCGGAGTCTCCATCTACAGAACCCCAGTTGCCCTGGCCATCAACCAAGGGGTATCGCAATGAAAAATTCTGGGCCATCCTCACCAAGGTATCATAAATCGCAGCATCTCCATGGGGATGAAACTTCGCCATGCAGGTTCCCACCACATTCGCGGATTTCCTGAAAGGTTTGTTGTGCAGCAATCCCAACTCATTCATCGCGTACAACACTCTTCGATGCACTGGTTTCAACCCATCACGAACATCAGGTAATGCTCTGCCCACAATAACGCTCATTGCATAATCAATGTAAGACTCTTTCATTTCCTGTTCAATCAATTTTTTGTTGATTTGCTCTGCCATGTTAAATATCCAAATTCTTTACATCCTTCGCATTTTCAAAAATGAAATTTCTTCTCTTTTCAACTTCTTCCCCCATGAGTATTGAGAAGATTTCATCAGCAGCAAATGCATCCTCGATTGTAATTTGTTTTAATCTTCTTCTTTCTGGATCTAACGTTGTTTCCCACAATTGTTCTGGATTCATTTCTCCAAGCCCTTTAAACCTCTGGATTGAAGCGCCATCCTTTCCTATCTGATTGAGCAGTTGCTGGAGTTCACGATCATTGTAAACATATCTATCGGTCCTTTCTTTTTTTACTTTGTAAAGCGGGGGTTGTCCAATATACACATATCCTGATTGTATTAATTGTTTCATGTAACGGTAGAAAAATGTCAAAAGTAAAGTTGCAATATGCTGGCCATCAACATCTGCATCGCACAATATGATTATCTTATGATAACGCAATCTAGCTATGTTAAAATCTTCTCCTATCCCTGTTCCAAGAGCAGAAATCAATGTTGTGATTTGCTCATTATTAAAAATTTTATGCAGTCTTGCCTTTTCAACATTTAGTATCTTCCCGCGCAAAGGCAGAACTGCTTGAGTTTCACGAATTCTTCCTTGCTTTGTACTACCACCCGCACTATCGCCTTCTACAACAAAAATTTCGCTTTTTGCAGGATCTTTCTCTTGACAATCCGCTAATTTTCCAGGAAGTGAATGGTTGCCTAAAACAGATTTTCTTCTTGTAAGCTCTCGTGCTTTTCTAGCCGCTTCCCGCGCGTGTGCAGCACCCACACATTTCCCAATAATCTTTTTTGCGACCGAAGGATTTTCTTCAAAAAATGTCGAAAGGCCACTAAAAATAACTTTTTCAACAATCCCCTTTACCTCTGAATTCCCCAGTCTTCCCTTGGTTTGCCCTTCGAATTGCGGCTCGGGGACTTTCACAGAGATAATCGCAACCAACCCTTCCCTGCTGTCTTCACCGCTCACCTTCACGTCCTCAAGCCTATTTTTTTTGATATACTCGTTGATGATGCGAGTCAACGCAGTGCAAAAACCGCTGTAGTGGGTTCCATGATCAATGGTGTTGATATTGTTCACAAAAGAAAAAACCTCATCATTATAGCCAGTGTTGTACTGGAGGGCTACCTCTACTCTTACGTTCTCTTTTTCTTCGTTTATGAAGATAACTCCCTCATGAATTTTCTCTTTCTCCTCATTAAGATAAAAAACAAATTCCTTAATGCCCCCACTGTATTTGAACGTCTCTTCTTTTTCCTTGCGCTTATCGCACAAAGCGATTTCAAGATTAGGGGTTAAAAAAGCAAGCTCTTTTAACCGTGTCCGCAAAAGGCTATAATCAAAATCCGTTTCTGGAAAAACAGATGCGTTGGGATAAAAAGTTACTTCGGTCCCTCTCTCTCTTGTTTCTCCAATAACTTGAACATCTTGAACAGGAACCCCTTCCTTGTATTCCTGAAAGTATATCTTCCCATTGCGGTACACTTTCACTTGAAGCAGTGAAGAAAGCGCATTGACGCAGGAAACCCCGACGCCATGAAGCCCGCCGGAAACCTTGTACGTTTTTTTGTCAAATTTTCCTCCTGCATGAAGGGTCGTCATTACAACCTCTAGTGCTGACTTCTTTTCCGTGGGGTGCGGTTCGACAGGGATTCCCCTCCCATTATCTTTTACAGAAACGCTCCCGTCCTGATTAATCCTTATTTCAATGCGAGTTGCGTATCCTGCAATGGCTTCATCAATGCTGTTGTCTACTACTTCATAAATCAAATGATGGAGGCCGCGGATGTCTGTGCTTCCAATGTACATTGCGGGTCTTTTTTTAACTGCATCAAGCCCTTTCAAAACAGTAATATCGCTAGCAGTATATCCTTCATCCATTAAAAATCTCCCACTTTTTTGATTCCGCAAAAAAAAGATTTTTGCTCCTATTTTTTTAAAAATATTAAAATTTATAAAACTTCCTATTGACTATTTAAACGCTCTCATAGGGCTTATAGGGCTTTTTAAAATCTTGAAAAATTTGATTGAAAAGAAGGGGGAAAAGAAATGTTTTGCAATCAATCAGTCATGGCGAATATTTAAATATCTCTCGCTTTCTTGTCTGTATGATGATCGCTCACGTCTTTAGAAAATATGACATTCGGGGGTTATTTCAAAAAGAATTGGATGAAACCTTCGCGGAAGAATTAGGAAAGGCAGTGGGAACGTGTGTTGGCACACAAAAAACTATTTGCGTGGGGATGGACAATAGAAAAAGTTCTCCTCTTCTCAAACAGGCATTGATAAGGGGATTGCTCTCGGCAGGGTGCGCTATTTTGGACATCGGTGTTGTTCCGACTCCTCTTTTATACTATTCGCTTTTTTTGTATCAGGCTGATGGCGGAGTAATGGTAACTGCGAGCCACTTGCCCAAAGAATACAATGGGTTCAAGATATGCAAGGGAAAAGAAGCCATTTATGGCGAAGAGATTCAAAACATACGAAAGCTCATGGAATCTAAAAAATATTATAAGGGTTCTGGGACGGTCCAAGAAAGGGAAGTCATTCCTCAGTATATCAGTGAAATAAAAAAAAGAATAAAACTCAAAAGAAAGATGGATGTTGTTGTCGATTCTGGGAATGGATGTGGGGGCCTTGTCGCACCTCAACTGTTGCGCGCATTAGGTTGCACAGTAACAGAGTTATTCTCCCAACCAGACGGGGATTTCCCCAATCATGTTCCTGATCCAACCCTCCCTAATGAATATCTCCTTCTGCAACAAAAGATGAGGGAAGGAACGCATGATGCGGGAATCGCATACGATTGCGACTGTGATAGGCTGGGAGTCATCAATAAAGAAGGGAAAATGATGTATGGGGACCAGCTCATGATTCTTTTTTCACGAGAACTGCTCAAAAAAAGGAAAGGTGAAAAGATCTTGGTTGAGGTAAAATGCTCCAATGCCCTCGTTGATGAAATTCTCAAGCATGGGGGGATTCCTATCATGTGTGAAACAGGGCATTCCCTTATCAAAGAAGCGATGAAAAGAGAGAACGCGTTGATCAGCGGTGAAATGTCGGGGCATCTTTTTTTTAGGGATGAATACTATGGATTCGATGATGGCATCTACGCCTCCTGCCGCTTGTTGCGACTTCTTTCAGAACAAGAAAAAGATCTATCAGAGCTTCTTGCGGACGCCCCGCGGTACTACAGCTCCCCAGAAATACGGGTGGAGTGCCCTGAAGAAAAAAAATTTTTCGTTGTTGGGAATCTTACAAAGGAACTGAAACAGGAATATGATGTCATGGATATTGACGGAGTGAGATTTACCGCAAAAGATGGCTGGGGATTGATACGGGCGTCAAACACAGAATCCGTTATTGTCGTTCGATATGAGGCAAAATCACAAAAAGGCCTTCAAGAAATAAGGGATCTCCTTTCAAAAAAAATTAAGAAATTTGGGCTTACACTCCCCCGATAGTTTCTTGTACAGCTGTTTCCCTTAAATGGAGACGAAACAAAACTTCGAGGTATTCTCTCAATCGTTCAAAAACTCCTTTCAAATCTGCGCAGGGGACATTGTCAAGAAATGTTTCATTCTGGACATAGGTCTCACAGAAGAGATTTATATCAAAAGAAAAGAAAAGCGAAATGCAAAACCTGATATGCGCATGCGTTTCCCCAGAT
>CAZTDJ010000053.1:0-1075 GCA_964612835.1 Candidatus Woesearchaeota archaeon | reverse complement strand
GCAAGGCTGGAAGAACAGATGAGAAATACTCAAAAACTCCAAGGATGGGCACATAATGGTGGGAGAGCATTTTTTTAGCAACCATCCTCTGGGCAATAAGGCACAGCCGCCGCATGGATTCTGCTTCCCTTTTGAGATTCGTACCTGAAAGAAGCGCATGGGTCAAAAGAAGCGTGATCTTCCGGATTACCTTCCTGAGATCATCATAAGAGATATCAAGAACCGCGCGAACCACTGCCATCGTTTTGTTAAGAGAGATACATTCGAATCCAGGAAGTTCCTGCAAAAGAAAGGGTTGTATCCTCTCCCGGCATGCGGGATCAATGGTACAGACCACCTCATCGTATCCTTCCGCATATGCTATTTTTAATGCGGTGAAAAGGGAGGGTTCCTGCAGAAAAGGCAAAAAAATCCTCTTGCTCATCCGGGAATCTTTGTAGAGGATAATCTGCTTGTCTGTGCAAGAAACTTCAATCTCTTCTCCTTTTTCCAAATCAAATTTTTTTGCGATAGGTTTGGGGATAGAAACAAGAAGAGTTTTTCCGGACATTTCAATAATTTTGCGCTTCATCTGTGGGATTTTATTATCTCTTTTATATAAAGAAATGGTTTATTTCTCCTTCAACATCTTCGTTGAAAAAAAGAAGGTCTTATTATCCTCTTCTCTTGATTGGATACCTCACTTTTTTCGCACATGGAAAAGCATTATGATCCCTGCAATAAAAAGAGGGAGCGTGAGCAATTGGCCAAGGGTTAAAAACCCAAAAAGAAATCCAATTTGGGGGTCTGGCTCCCTGAAGAATTCAATTCCGAACCGCAAAAGAGAATAGAAAATAATAAATATCCAAAAGAGGCTCCCTTCTGGAAGCTGCTTCTTCCTCAGAGAAAAGAGCACTCCTGCGATAAAAAAATTTTTTAGGGATTCATACAATTGAGAGGGATGCCTAAATCCTTCAATACCTTGAAACTTCACTGCCCAAGGCATATCCGTAACCCTTCCCACCAATTCCCCATTGAGAAAATTCCCAATTCTCCCTAAACCTAACGCGAGGGCAGCGGGGATGACCATGATATC
>CAZTDJ010000052.1:0-6181 GCA_964612835.1 Candidatus Woesearchaeota archaeon | reverse complement strand
ATAATAGATTTTCACGCCTGCGTTCTGGACATAGGCGCCCAAATGCTTTTTATCCGCCAGATTTTTCATGAAATCAGAAATCCTGACATGCTCCCTTTTCTTAAACGTATAGAGCCTTCCTTCATGCTGGAAAACCTCTCCGTGCTTTTCCCCGAACTTCTTTCCCGCGTGCGCCTCGTGAACAGGAGGGCCATGATGTAGTTTCTTTTCAGGCAGTGTCACTTTATGAGTGATGTACCACAATTTCGCATCTCCTTTCTTATCCCAATACCAGTCGCTGTCAATGATGCAGAAATCATGGTGCAGCATTCTCTCCTTCATAAAAGAATGGGCCTTCAAAATTTTTGTTCCCACCACATCCACTTTTCCCTGCAGCGGCTTTACCGTAATGACAATGAGCTTCTGATGAGCTGCCTTTTTCTTCAATGAGCCCACATTAAATTTCTGGTGCTTAAAAAAAGAAACTGACGAATGCGCAAGGAATTCCCTGCAGAGATTCTTGAATTTCTCATATTTTTCAATGCTGAGCGCGGTCGCGACATTCCTCTCCTTTTGCACAGGATCAACGAGAATCAGGGGGGAAATAATTTTCGCCTCATTCAACTCTTGCAGGGGATTGGTAAGCAAGCGCGCGGGGTCAATAATCTCCACTTCTTTCCAGGAAGCTGCCGCCTTCACCAAATCAAAGAAAGAACCGTAATATCCAATCAAGATTTCAAGGCAATATCCGGAAAATCCGCGAATGAATGATTCTGCCCCATACAAGTGGTTCGCTTTGCAAAATTTTTTTACAAGCCTTATCTGGTCAGCAAGAGGGGATCCTTTGTCACGTACCCACCGCACATGAAAGGGAGAAATATCTGTGATGTTCTCTGCTTCCGCGGAATTTTTTATTTTCAGGATAGGGATAAGCTCGACGGTCACCTTGCCAAACTCTAGATGAAAATAATCCCTGTAGCCATGAATTTTTTTATAATGGGGAAATATTCTTTTCAGTTTCTCCTCAAGCTCCCGCGAAATATCTTTTTTGCTAAACTGTCTTTTATCAAACATCACATAAATGTCAATGTCATGATTCCCTTTGATCCAGGTTCCCTTCCCAAAAGAGCCCCCCACAAAAAGCTCAACATCTTTTTCAAAAACCTGGGAGAGCGCGGAAAGAACCTGATCAGAAATATTCTGCATCCTTTTTTCCTCTTCAGACGTTGGCTTGATTTTTGAAAGAACCTTTTTTTCAACAGATCTTTCTCTGCTCTCCATACCTCTTTCTTTTGTAAAAGGAGTATATATGCTTTATGAGTGAAAATCAAGAGGACATGCAAAAAGGAGCCCTAAAAAAATTTATAAAAGCCAAAAAGAGCCATATCAAGATGAAAAAGGATTTATTTTTTGCTCTTGCGTTCTTCATCCTTCTCGTCGCGAGCAGTTCAGGAAGCGCGGTTCCCCTTGAAACAGAGTGCGGCTTTATCTCCCCCTTTATCGGCGTTGTCAAAGAGATTGCGCAAATTAAAGAGACGAACCTTGTCACTCCTGTCCTTGACGATGCGAACTTCGTGAGCCTTGGCTATAAGCTGGGGAGCGGAGAAAATAAGTACATCAACATTGAAGATCTTGACCAGCGGGTTCTTACCAAATACCTGAACCATGAAGACTCCTCTATCTTCCTTGCGCTGTTTCGAAACCAGGACAACTTTATGGCTGCCCCAGGGATTCCTGAACAACTGGGCATGATCATCCGAGAGGGGGACATCTTCATGCAAACAAAAACAGAAACAACTCTGTGTGGAAACCCCTTCATGAGAGCGTATGACAAAAAAGGGAATATTCGGTTCCTCTACAGCCAGCACGCTTATCCTTACAAATTCAGGGATTTTATGATTACCCCAAAACGGGGGAACAAAACGAGTTGCGTGAAAAACTTCTGCAAGGAAGAAGTAATATTTGAGATTAATGAAGACAGGGTAACTCTTCTTCCCGGAAGCTCAAGCCTCTTTAACAAGCACGGCCTCTACTCGATCAACCTCATCCGGGCAGAATCCCAGGACAAAGAGGAAACATACAGCCTTGAGTACGCCCTGGTATTTGACCATGGAACAGCCAAAGAAGAAGAGAATTTTTTGAGCAAAATTCTTTCATGGGTGAAATCGCTTTTCTCCCTCCTCCTGCAGGGGAAAATTTAAAAACAGAGAAACTCCAGTTGTAAGCATGGAAATAAAAACAAAATCGATCATTATCAGCAGGAAAAAAATCGTGCAGTATGAGAACTACAATTGCCTCATTAGTTTCTTTGATATTGACAATCCCCACAAGGGAACAAAGGAGCCCTTTAATATTGTAGAATATGAGAATATCCAAAAAGTAGTGATTCAGGGATTAAACACGGAGTATCTTCTCTTTGGGAATGACATTGTCATCAATGATTTGAAAGCAGTAACTCTTACGCAAGAAGGGAAGCACCTGATTATTTCTGGAGAACAGGAATAGCAAAAAGAAATGCTTATATACCCTCAAACAGCAAAAACTTTCTATGTCTTGGCTTCCAGAGATATTCAACTTAGGGTATAATCCCTTCTACCAGCCTCCCGCACCAAATCCCAACAGCAAAACAATCCCTGATTTTTCACTGTCCAAACTATTTTCTATAAAAAAGAAAGCTGCCAAGAAAAAATTAGCCCTTGCATTGATCACCACAAGCGATCCCAATAGCGCGACTGAGGGAATGGAAGAGATGTTCATGGAAGATTTTTCAGGTTTGCCGGATTACCAGCTTTATACTGAAAGGGCAAGCAACTTAGGAAAGGTATTCAAAAATTTAAGGGATTATTCCTCCATACAATCACTTGATGCTTTGATTCTTGCTTTCCATGGCAGCCAATATAGGATGAACATTAATTTTTTCCAGCAAATCGACAAAAACAATTCTCCAAGATTATTCAAGGATTATGGCCAAGTTTTTTCCCCTGATGCGGTTATTTTACTGTACTCATGTGCTACTGGCGCCGGAAGGAACAACCTGGCACGAAGCTTGGCTACTACGCTAAAAAGAAAAATTGTTGCTCCAAAATTAGATCTTTTTCCAGAAACAGATTTAAAGCAATATGAGAGGGTCGGTGAGTTTGGCCTTGATGAAGATGGAAGAGTCTCTTTTAAATACGACAATTTCAGACTCTATAAAAATCTAAATTTCAAAGGCGAGAACTATCCAGATGTCTTGGCGCCATTTTCATATAAAAATGCTCATGGCGATGAAGTAGTAGAAGAAAACGCTCATGGAAAAGACTATTTCTTAATTCTTTAGAATCAGATTCTCTTATGTGGTAAAGCAATGTGTTGGACGCAGGAGTATTCTCTTTTATGACAAATCTGAATGTCTGAGAACTAGTATGCATAAAATCATGGTTCATTGCTACCTGCATCAATAAGTCTAATAACTTTTTTGTATCGTATTTTTCTGTATCCTGAACCTTGAAATCCAAAAATGGATCATGCAACGCTCTTCTTTAGTATGGAACACCTTTAAGGGCGAGGAGTTTAACCACAAAGAAGTTTTTAAGACTCTTAACAAAGACGCAATGCCCAGCACGGTCTTATCTAGATGAAGGCAGGCTGGATGGCTGGAAATGAAGCTTCGTCCTGAAGATGCGAGAAAGAGAATCGATATACTTACAAGTTCGGAGCAAGCTGTTAAGGAAAGGGGGAGAGCATAAATTTGAGGAAGCTTTAAAAATAAGTTTAACTCTTATTTATTTGAGAGATGAAACAAAATGAAAAATAACGTTTGGTTAGCTGTAATTTTTATTGCAGGTATTATCCTTGGAATTTCGGCGGCACGGATCTATCAAGATCAATTTAAAGCTTCGCAAAAGACAGAACTTTCTTTTAAGGATGTGGCTGTTGGAAAAGTAGTCCCCTCTGAAATAGCGTATCACATGAGGCAAGAAGGACAAGACCTTGTTTTAATTGACGTCCGAGAAAAAGAAGAGTGGGATGCCGAGCACATTCCCGGAGCGGTTTGGATACCCCACAGTAAGTTAAAGGAAAATGATGCAGAAGCGTGGGGTCAATTAGAAACGTTGGCGAAAACCCATCAAAATATCTTCACTTATTGCGGCGCGGGGCATAGAAGCGGTTTTGTTGCAGAATTAGCACAACAGAGGGGGCTGAAGAACACTTTCAATCTAGACGGATTTTCTTTCTGGAAATTGAAATTTCCTATCATCAAAGGCGAGGTAAATCCCGATAAAGAAGCAAAAGTCATTCATTTAGAAGAAGCGTATTATTATTTCCAAACTTTTGAGGATGTAGACTTTGTTGATGTACGGGAGATAGAGTCTATTGAGAGGACGAGTGGCAATATTATCAAAGATGCTAAGTGGATACCTCTTTCAGAGCTGGCAAAAAGACTGGATGAAATCAATTGCAATCATGATACTGTTTTTATTTGTGAAGGCACGTGGGAAGGAGGAGAATGCTCTGCAAGTCCGGCGGCAGCTAAGATAGCGATAGAAAGAAAAGGTTGTCCTGCAGGCAGAATGAAATATTTGATAGAAGGCCATGGTGCATGGGAAGCAGCAGGGTACCCTGTTGAAAAAGTAAAGGGTGGTTAAAATAAAAAATAAAATTGTTGTCTTGTCGGTATTCCTTGCAGCGATTGTTTTCATGAGTGGATGCGTACAACCATCAACTACGCCGACACTATCAGAGCCTACTCCTGCAAGCCTAGATGCCTTTGCGCAATGCCTTGCTGATAAAGGAGTAAAAATGTATGGTTCATATATCTGTTCTGCCTGCTTGGCGCAGATAAAAATGTTTGGAGGTCATGAAGGTTCTTTTAGGTACGTTGATTATATCGAATGCCATCCCCGTGGTCCAAATCCGCAAACAAATCTCTGCTTGCAAAGAGATATCAAGGCAACGCCTACATGGATTCTTGAGAAAGATAACATAGAGATAAAGAGACTCTGGAGTTTGCAATCATTTGAATCTTTGGCAGAATTTTCCGGCTGCCCATTATAAATAAGTGGTGAAGTAAAACCATGGTTGAGCAATTAACTCTAGGGATATTGGTTATAGCCGCATTAGCAGACAGCATTAATCCCTGTGTGTTTGGGGTCCTCATATTTCTCCTGGCTTATATGACTGCCATATTTAAAAGCAAGACAAGAATGCTCATTGCTGGATTGATTTATGTGGCTGCAGTGTATATCACCTATTTTCTTATTGGTCTTGGAATTTTTAGTGTTGCATATACTGCAGGTTTAGCCACACAATTTTACTGGCTTGCCGCCCTCATAGCTATTGGTGCGGGATTATTTGAAATAAAAGATTATTTCTGGTACGGCAAAGGATTTTCATTACAGATGATTCCGGGAGGCGCAGAGAGAATAAAAAAATATTCCGAACTTATGAAAAGAATGGAAGCGAAACATCCCTTTCTTGGCTTGTCTATGGCAGCTCTGCTCGGGGTATTTGTAGTATTTGTAGAGTTGCCTTGCACAGGAGCGCCATATTTGGTCGTACTTGGATTGATTGCGACAGGCGACTATGCTGCAGGTGTACCCCTTCTCTTGCTCTATAATCTTATATTTATATTACCCCTCTTTGTTATCATTGCATTGGCATATACAGGAAAAACAAGTAGAACTTTGGAAAAATGGAGAAAGGAGCACAGGGGATTAATGAGATTGGGGGTTGGTTTGTTTTTATTGGCATTGGGGTGCTATATGGTGTGGTCTATTCTGGGAGGTTGAAAAAATATGGTAAAGAGAGAATCATCCTGCAAACAGTGTGTTGTTAAGAGAAAAGGTCATACAGAGGAATTTGATGAGAAAAAAGTCTATGGATCAGTGTATGCGGCTTGTGCAAGTGCCGATTATGAAGAAATAAAATGTGAGAAAATTGCTGGTGAGATAACCAAGAAGATCAAAAAGTCTGTAGGAAATAAGAAAGAAATAACCTCGGGAGAGATTCGTAAGAAAATTGAAAATGAACTAAAAAAGAAAAGTAAGGAACTTGCATTCTTTTATGAACAGCATTTGCCCAATCTTAAAAGACTGTAGACTTACAGAAAATAACCCTACAATCTCGTTGATGGCACCGCCAACTTTGCCAACTCCCGCATAGATGGGGGTTGGTGCGAAATTAAATAAGTAAGTTAATTTCTCTATTAATCTAGAAAGTT
>CAZTDJ010000051.1:0-6187 GCA_964612835.1 Candidatus Woesearchaeota archaeon | reverse complement strand
GCTATTCTTCTGGTTGGAGGATTGATTCTTTCCTCTTTTGCAGAACGAATAAAGATTTCCGAAATTTTGCTCCTCATCCTTTTTGGCCTTTTTATCAAGCAGTACTACCAGATTGATATCTTTACGATTTTTAGCGAACTGGTGTTGGTGACTTTTAGCTTATTTGCCCTGATGATGATTATTTTTGACAGCGCGTCCGCATTTACTTTTCAGGAACTCAAAAAAATTTCCCCCTATGTTCTTAAAGTGATTTTTATTTTTGCTCTTGTGGTGATAATCTTCCTGGGAGCAGCAACATATATTCTTTTTACTCCTGATTTTTCCAATCTTCAATTTATTCTATTGAGCCTCCTTTTCGCAGGCCTTAATACAGGGATTGATCCCAGTATCGCGCTAACGATGTTGAAAGGCAAGAAGCATAAATTATTGGAGATTATTGAGATAGAGTCAGTAATGGATACCCCCCTTACGGTTATTATTCCCCTGCTGGTGATGAGCATCCTTTTGGAGGGAAAATTTGAAACTACGGGATTTATTTTCCAATTCTTCCAGCAGATTTTCACCGCTGTTGGATCAGGTTTGATCATCGGTCTTATTGTTTTTTGGATGATGAAAAAGTATTATTCAAAAACGATATCGCCCATTTTGATTATAGGGGTTGTGCTGGGGGCGTACGCGATTGCTGAAAAATTAGGGGGAAATGGCGTTCTAGCAGTTACTGTTCTTGGTTTGGTGTATGGATTCTCAAAAATAAAAGAGAAAGTGGGGATTACGACATTCAATAAGGATTTTACTTCCTTCTTGAGGATTATGGTGTTTATCCTTTTGGGATTTATCATTATGATCCCCCCCTCCTGGCAGTTTATTGTAAAATCATTGGTTCTTTTTTTTATCTATGTTTTGGTACGATATTTTTCTCTTTACTTAAGCTTCTATGGTTCAGGCATCACGTCAAAAGAGCGATGGTTTATGACATTGAATATCTCAAAAGGGGTTGCGGTTGTTGTGGTTGTTCTTATTATGAGCACCTTTAACATCCCGGGCCTCGAAACAATTTTAAATTTAACCATGGCATTTATCCTCTATAGCATTATTACTGCTACGATCGTGAACGGTTTTGCTGCAAAATTGCTTAATTTACAGGAGGCGGGAGAGAAAACAATGCGCCGTCTCAGGGAGAATGGGGCGTAATGCTTAAGCGATTAGAGGAAACACTCAAAGAGATTAGGAAATCAAAAGAATTTCAGGAATACAAACGGAAAAATAAGGAGGCATACCTTGCTTCTGCCCTTTTTATTGTGGAAGAGGGAACTGAAAACATCTGGAGCGCCGATTTTTACTCTCCCCAAAAGCATCTGTTGACAACCTTCCGGATGATGGGGAAGAAATGCGAAAGAAGTCAGGAGAATGAGATCCTCCAGCATGAGAAAATTGTTTTAAAAGAATTAAAGATGAGCGATGTTGAAACATCACTCGCCCATGCCTTTGAAATCGCTTCTGAATCGCTGGGAAAAGAAAAGGGCATTGCGATGAAAAAGATTATTGTGGTCCTTCAGGAGCAGAAAGGGGCCCCCATTTGGAACCTCACGTATCTCACAGCGAATTTGGATTTAGTGAACATAAAAATTAATGCGCGGCAGAGCTCATTGATTTCTTCACACAAAGTACCCTTGTTTAAAATGCCCTAAGGAAGAAGCCGAATAAGCTTTTTATGGGATGTAAAACCACGGATAATGGAAACTTTCTTTCTCAAATGTTTTTGGAGGAACTTGCAGAGTTCAATATTCGCTTTGTTTTGTTCTGGGGATGCGGCAACATTGAGGATATAGGAATTGCCTTCTTTTTTAATGATTTCTGTTCTTCTTTTGTTGGGAAAAACTTTCACTTCAATCACTTCCATCTTTCAAGCGCCTCCTCCTCAAAAAATTGGAGCTTCCCTGGAACAATAAAGCACTGGGGGAATAACGTAAGATTCTCTCTCTTCATTTTTCCCGCTTCGCCATAGCAAATGCGCTGGTTTTTTGAACCCAGTTGACAGCACACGATGACATGAGTTTTCTCTGTAAATAATGAATTTTTTAATGCAAGGAGGTACTCAATTCCTTCTTTTGCGCTCAGGAATTTTTTTCGAAGGGGGTCTAAATCAAGAAGAAAAAGGGTATGCATCCCATTCTTTGCGTTTATTGCAAGCACCTGCGTCGGAGTCGTGATATCTTTATTTTCAAAGGGGATAGAAGTTATCTTTCCCACATTGTAAAGCGAAAGACCTGTTTCTCCTATTGCGGTGAGGATGGAAGCATTATGGAAGGTAATTATATTAATTCCCATCTTTTCTGCCCGCAGTTGTAAGTCCAGATGGGTTGTCGCAGAAAAAACATCCCCTACCACTAAAAATGCAACATTACTCCCTTTCGCATTTTTAAGGATGGCATTTTCCGCATTTTTTTCAACTACGTCTCTATCTGCAAGAATGATCTTTTTCCCATACAATGCTTCAAGTTTTGAAATGGGGGCGGCTAATACTGAGGTGTAGGCATCAAGATAAACTTCGCCGCATTTTTTGATTGCTTCAAGCCCATTCAGAGAGATGTCCTTTTCATCATGAAGCCCAATACCCATAAGATACAAGGTCATGTTTGTTGTGGGGAGGTAGTATCTATTTAAACTTAATTGCTATTTTTCGCATATGGTTCCATCGCTAGAATTAAAACTTGCATTGCGGGCAGCAAAAGAAGCAGGAAAGATTCTTATCAAATCAGGAAAAATGGACACCATCGCTTCCAATACTTTCCTCTATCATTGGTTAGTGCATGTATCGAAGAAGAGTTGATTGGAGACAAAGCTAACAAAATATTTAAACCTCTTCTTGTTATTTTATAGAATGCTAAAGGAATTCTTTCTTATTTTTCTTGGCATTTTGGGATTGTGGTTTGGAAGTGATCATGTTGTTGCCGCGTTTCAAAGGATAGCAAAAAGAGTAGGGATATCGGAGCTTTTTTTAGGACTGACTATTGCTTCCATCGGAACCTCCCTCCCTGAAATTTTTACGAATCTGATGGCTGGAGTAAGCACTCTCGAGGGAACGAATGCCTCAGGAATCGCAATTGGAAACATCATTGGAAGCAATATCGCTCAGATCACCATTATTTTAGGGATTGTCGCTCTTTTCTCGAAACTTTTCCTCCCAGAACAATCCATGAAAAGGGACGGCATGATGCTGTTTCTCGCTATTGTCTTTATGTTTTTGGCTTCATTCAATGGAATTGTTTCAAGGACAGAAGCGTTCATACTAGTTTCTCTTTATGTCGCGTACATCATTTTTTTGGTTTATCAGGAAAAAGTCTTTACAAAAATCGTTTCAACTCCAAAAACCCGCCTGTTTTTCGATGGCATTATTATTCTTGTAGGGATTCTTACGGTCGCCTATTCCTCAAAACTCGTGGTTTCCCACGCACTTGTTTTATCCGATCTCTTGGAGATTAGCAAAACGATTATGGGGATATTTATCGGCCTCGGGGCAACCCTGCCAGAGTTTACTCTCGCGCTTACCGCGGTTTATCGGGGAGCTAAAACCCTCTCGTTGGGCACTCTTGTGGGGAGTGGCATTACCAATCCCTTGTTTAGTTTTGGTCTGGGAGCAATCATTGCCCCTGTCGCTGTTACGGCGTCTACCCTCTTTTTTGATTTTCCCTTTTGGGCATTTGCGACGCTTGTTGCGCTTTTTCTCCTCTTTGAGGATAGGAACTTGGATACCTATGATGCATCAATCCTTATCATTCTCTATCTCTTTTTTGTCTATTTGAGGATAGGGTTTTTTGCATGATTTTTTTGTCCCAAAATATTATTCCCCATTACCACAGAATATATTAATAGCCGGAAACCTTTAATAAGCAAGGGGGCACAGGAAGCATATGGCGGATAATGAATTGGATCAGGGGATGAAGGAAAAGCTTGAGAAGCTTGAGGTTCCTGATGAGGTAAAGAAGAAATTTGAGAAATTAAAGAAGGAATTGGACTCTTTTAAGGAAAAAATTCTGAAAAAATTTGAGAATTACATCATCGGCCTTGCGTTATTGCCGCCCTCAAAAGAAGAAGGTCAAAAAGAGGAGAAAGAGAAGATCAATGTTTTTGTTTTGGTTGATGATTCTGATTCTAAAAAGATGTCAAAGGAAGAACTCAGCGGAAAGCTTTCCGAGATCATTGATAAATTTGCAAAAGGGGTTGATAAGAACCTTGAGCCCCAGACGATGCTCCTTTCTGAGCTGAAGGAAGCCTGCTTTGACGGGAAGTACGATGTTTTGAAAACTATCGCGGTGAGCGCGCCGCTGTATGACCCCAAGGATATGCTGGCCGCCTTGCGAATCTCAGAGGTCCATAAATCCATGGCTATCAAGAAATTTGAGAAGTATGTCCTGAGTTATGTCGCCGCTGGCTCTTTGTTCAGGGGAGAGAAAAGCAATGATATTGATGTGTATATTATCATTGATGATACCGATGTCAAAAAAATGTCCAGGGTGGAGCTGAAGGATAAGCTTCGGGCGATTATTACGGGAATGGGGATGGAGGCATCTGCAATCACCGGAGTCAAGAAGCAGTTTCATGTTCAAACCTATATCCTGACGGATTTTTGGGAAAATCTTAAGGAAGCGAACCCTGTTATTTTTACCCTTCTTCGAGACGGCGTTCCCCTGTATGATAGGGGGGTCTTTGTCCCGTGGAAGATTCTTCTGAAATCAGGGAAGATCAAGCCGAGCAGGGAAGCAATTGACATGAATATGGAGATTGGGGAGAAACTTATTGAGAGGACAAAGTATAAGATGCTGAGTGTGGTGGGAGAGGATTTGTATTATGCGATTCTCAATCCCGCGCAAGCCGCAATCATGCTGTACGGCCTTCCACCTCCGACACCAAAAGAAACGATTGATTTATTTGACAAGGTCTTTGTCAAAAAGGAAAAACTGCTCGAAAGCAAGTATGTTCAAATTTTGAGCAACATTCGAAAATACTACAAGGATATTGAGCATGGAAAGACGAAAGAGATGAAGGGGAAGGATATTGACAAGCTTTTGGAAGAGGCAACAGATTTCATGGAGCGGATTAAGAAACTCTTTGGAGATATTGAGGAGAGATTTGGGCGAAAAAATATTAATGAAGTTTACAATGCATGTGTTTCGGCAGTCCGGGACGCTATCCTCATGGTGTATGAAAAAGAGGAGAATATCAGGGAAGAGCGATTGGTAGATATGTTTGAGGAGAAGCTGGTGGATTCGGGAAAGCTTCCGAAAAATCTTCTTGAGACGTTTAAGAATATTGTCCGGGCAAAGAAAGAAGCAGAGCAGGGAAAGCTGACAAAGCAGGAGCTTGAGAAGCTTGGAATTGAGGCGCGCTCATTTATTCGGATGATTGTGGAGTTCATGCAGAGAATTAAAAATCGGGACGTTGAACGTTCAAAGATCCGGTTTAAATATGGGGAAAAATATGGCGAGCTCTTGATTCTGGGAAACAAGGCTTTCTTAACGCCCGATCTTGAGAAAAAAGAGGAGATGCAAGAGGCTGATTTCGATGAAGAGAAAGGACTTTCTGATGTTCGAGAGAGCTCACCGGAAAGCATGGAAAAATATTTAAAGAGCGTAAAAGTTCCTCGTCAAGTATTCATCAAAGAAAAGATATTTGAAGACTTAAAGAAGCTTTTTGGTGAGCAAATTAAGATCTTCATCGGTGCATAATATGAAAGCGCAAATTGTTTCCTATCGGAGATCACGGAACACGCAAAAACAGAACCAGATGATTGTGGAAGTTGAGGGGGTTAATACTCGAAAAAAGGCAGAATCCTTTTTGGAAAAGACATTTGTTTTTGTTACCGCAACAAAGAAGGAAATAAAAAGCAAGGCAGTGAATCTCCATGGCAACAGCGGAGCGTTGCGGGTGCTCTTTGAGAGAGGGATGCCTGGCCAAAGCTTGGGAAAGGAAGTTAAAATCCTTTAAAGAAAGATTTATAAAAGAAGCATATTTTTTCACTTATACCATGGCAGGACTTAGAAAATTTAGGTGCTATCGTTTCATCGAAAGGCCTTATACAAGGAAATCAAAGTACCGGAAGAAGGCGTATATAAAATCTGTCCCCACTCACAAGATCAGTCGTTTTAGCATGGGGGACCAGCACAAAAATTTTAATTTTTCAATCAGC
>CAZTDJ010000050.1:0-6343 GCA_964612835.1 Candidatus Woesearchaeota archaeon | reverse complement strand
AGACTGGTTCTTGAAGCAGGGGATTATGAGCTCAACTGCGAAGATCCATCCTTTGATTACCCTCATCGGGATCATTGGAGGAATCCATGCCTTTGGGCTTATCGGCATTGTCCTTGGTCCCTTGACCCTTATCGTCCTCAAAATATTTTTTGAAGTGTATACGCAATCCTAATCCCCATGGCAAAAAATAGCGGCCTCTGCGGCATATTCAAGGTAAAAGACCTTAATATCAAAACAGGATCCTACATCATTGTTCTGGGGAAAGAGGATGCGGAAAAAATGGGCTTGTATGAACTCGACAGGGTAAACGCGATGAGGCTGCGAACAAAAAAAGAGATTGCCGCAGTTGTTGATATCGGAGTCGAGAAAAGTCTAAAACCAGGAGAGATTGGGGTATTTGAAGAGGTCATGCACGCTTTGGATATCAAAGAAGGGATGCACATCAAAATCTGCTCGACAACAGTTCCTGAATCAATTGTCTTCATCAGAAAAAAACTTGACGGAAATGAACTCAACCAGAAGGAATACCACGCGATTATCACGGACATTGTAAAAAATAACTTGAGTGAAGTGGAAATTACCTACTTTGTTTCCGCATGCTACGCAAAGGGAATGAGTCTCAAAGAGAGTTATTACCTTACGAATGCGATTGTGAAGCATAGCAGAAAATTAGGGCTGAAAAGCAGCATCGTATGTGACAAGCATTCCATTGGGGGAATCGCAGGGAATAGGACGACGATGGTTGTTGTCCCCATCATTGCTGCCGCAGGCTACCTCATCCCCAAAACAAGCTCACGATCTATTACCTCTGCTGCAGGAACTGCGGATGTTATCGAAGTCCTTCGCAAAGAGAGCCCATCCACTGAAAAGATTAAAAGCATCATCAAAAAAACAAATGGATGTATGATTTGGGAAAACGCCCTAAATCCCTCTGGGGCAGATGCGAAGCTCATTAAAGTTCGACATCCCTTGAAACTTGACCCGGAAGGGGTTCTTCTTGCATCCATCATGGCAAAAAAAAAGGCAGTGGAAGCAACCCATGTCATCATTGACATCCCTATAGGAAAAACTGCAAAAATAAAAACAAAAAAGGAGGCAGAGCTGCTCAAAACGAAATTCATTGAATTAGGAAAGATGCTAGGCATGGAGGTACGGGTGCTTATTACCGATGGGTCCCAGCCGATCGGCCATGGAATTGGGCCTGTCTTGGAGATTCATGATGTGATGAATGTTCTCCAAAATAATGGACCCAATGATCTGCGCGAAAAAGCGGTCCTCATTGCCTCAACGCTGCTTGAGATGGTGGGGGAAAAAGATGCAGAAAGAAAAGTGCTTGAGATTCTTAATTCTGGAAAGGCATACAACAAATTTCTTGATATCGTTCGGGAGCAGGGCGGAAGAAAAAATATTATTCTCCCAAAAGCGAAATATAACTTCTCAGTATTAGCAGAAAAAGAGGGGATCGTGAAAGAGATCAGCAACACGGTTTTTGCAAAACTCGCCATGATTGCCGGCGCTCCAAAAGACAAGGCCGCGGGAATTTATCTGAATATTCATGTGAGTGATCATGTAAAAAGACATGACACTCTTTTTACTATCTACACCAATGGGACAGATAAATTGGAATTCGTCGAAGGGTTCTGGAAAAAGAATAAAGAAGCCATCAAAATTATTAAAGCATAAAGGGAATCTGTCCTAAAAAGTTTAACTTTTTTTATTTAATTTTACAACAAAATAAAAGTCAGTATAAAGAAAATTTTTTAAAATTGGAAGCTGGATAAACACATCCAATATTCTTCCCATAACTTTTAATAGTGCATTATCTAATTGTTTTTCATAAAAGTTTTTTTCATTTACCCGGATAGCTGTTAGGTTAACGTCCTGGAACCCAAAATATTTTTTAAAAGAGCTTATAGTCTGTTCATTTATGTGATATTTTTGACTTTTCCATTTGTAACCTAAAAGAGTTGAAATAAAATAAAATGGTTTAACAAGAAGTTTGTTTGGCGCCGTATGGATAACCAATGCCCCCCCCGTTTAATAATGCTAATGAGTTATTGATTAATTGCTGTAACTCCTTTTTATTTAAATGTTCTACAATATCTAACAAAAAGATTCTATCAAATTTATTTTTAAAATTTAATTTATTTACGTCCATTAATAAGTATCTAACTCTTTTCTGAATCTTTTTATTTTGTTTTTTTAAATATTTTTTAGAAAGGCTAATCGCGCTAAAAGAGTAATCAATGCCAGTATACAAAGCTTGAAGTTTAGCTATTTCAATACCTGTCTCACCCCGTCCACAACCAATATCCAACACGTGCATATTTGGTCTGATTTTTGCTATTTCTATAGCTTTTTTTATCTCATGCGGGATATTCCCTTCTAGAAATTCTTTATTCCCCCTATTTAAATTCAAAAAATAATTTTCATCATAAACTGCGGATTTTACTTTTTTCATTTTTGTTTATGTCTTAAATAGATTGTAGCACCCAATAAGGTGTGGGTTCATTTTAACGCATAAAGAATAACATTTATAAAATAATCGATTCATCATTTTCTCGTGGTTAGTTTGGAAAGAGAAGAGTTTATTAAAAATAAACTAAAGGAATTTTTAAAAAATAAGTATGCTGTCGGACTTTTTTTTGTCATAGCCCTTTCTATAATTTTAAGATATCTCTATTACAACATAAATTCTGCAGTGTGGTGGGATGAAGCAGATTACTTGGTAATAGGAAAAGAAATAGCATTAAACAGAGAAAGACCGGAATGGTGGTCAAATCAGCTTTCCATAAGGCCCCCATTGCTATCGCTTATTTTTGCAGTATTTTTTTTGCTTAAATCCAATGAAACAATCATCAGGTTTTTTACTCTGCTCCTTCCATCCGTCTTTACGGTTTATTTTACATATGCAATTGGGAGGGATATGTACAGCAAAAGAGTTGGTCTTTTTGCTTCATTTTTCATGGCTGTGTTCTGGACTCATCTTTTCTACACGGCACGATTGTTAACTGATATTTTAGCCACCTTGTTTATTGTAGCGGCCGCATATTTTTTCTATAGTCAATATTTAAAAAGAAAAGTGGGCTGGGCTCTACCTCTCTCTTTTGCTTTAGTTGTATTAGGATTCCTTACAAGACTTACAAGTGCCGCAATTGGAATTTCGATATTCATTTTCTTACTTATTACAGAACAAAAATCCTTATTGAAAAATAAAATATTCTGGATGGCATGTGGAGTCGGAGTATTATTTTTGTCTCCTTATCTTGTCTTTAATTATCTCTCCCTTGGAAGTCCTTTGCCGGCGGCAACTCATTACCTCGGGGAAGCACAAACACTTAATGATCCAATTTCATTAGCCATGAAAAGGGTGTTCCTAGAAACTATCCCTTATCTTTTTATAAATCAAAAACCAATTGATTTTGTATGGTTTGGGGCATTCCTCCTCGGAATGGTCTATCTTCTAAGATTTTTCTTCTATACAGACTTGATTTTCAAAAGGAAGACAGATCAGTTTGATAAAGAGATATTTCTTTTCCTTTGGATTCTTGTTCCCCTCATTTACTTTGTCTTTTCTCTGAGGGGCGCTGGAGATAGGTATCTCTTTGTGCTTATGCCTGCATTTTACATTGGCATGGCGGTGATTTTTGAGAAGGCATATCTGTTCCTTGAAAAATATTACAAATATGCGGGAATGGTTCTCATCCTGTTAATCCTTATCTTGGGGGGGTACAATCAAATTGGTTTTGCGGATAATCTCATCCAAGCAAAAAAAGACACGTACGTTCAAGTAAAATGGGCAGGAGAATGGCTTAAACAAAATGCTCCACCCTCTGCAAAAGTGATAACTGCGTCAACATTACAAAACCAATATTATTCTGGATTGCAAAGCTACACCTTTTACACAGGAAAAGAAACATGCGAAACGTGCCAAAACGAAGGATGGTTCAATGAAAAAGTAAAAACGCTAAAACCCGACTATCTGATCGTCTCAATTTTTGAACCGGTCTTCACTCCAAAATGGGCGTATGACTACGCGGTTCGTTATAATGCCAGCCTTATCCCCGTGCAAATCTTTTTTCTGGATCAACAGCAGACCCAGCCCGCGCTTATTATCTACAAATTCACAAACTATAATTCCTTTTAAGTTCTCGCGAGCATTCCAATTTCGTGCCGGAAAAGCGCATTGAAAATATTTTTCTTCCTCTGCGGATTGACTATCTTTTTTTTTGAAAGTTGAAAGAGGGCGGCGCTGAGAAGGTCGTGATAAAACACGTGTTCAATCTTCATCCCATGGGAAAGCAAAATATCTTTCAACTCCTTTTTATTCATGGGCTTTTCAAATCCAAAGGGCCACCCCCCGTGAAGGAGAATGTATGCCTTTTTGTAGGATTGATAAACAACGTTGTCATAAGGGACTTGTATCAGCGTCTTCTTCGCAACACGGCCATGCTCAGAAACGAGATCGTGCTGAAGCTTTTTGTTGAAGTGCTCAAGAAGGCCGCTTGAAAAAGAAATGTCAAAAGCCTTATCCTTGAAAGGAAGGGAAAAAGCATCGGCGCAAACCAAAAGAACATCCTCATGAAAATGAGAGAATAATCGCTGTGCGACCTTGAGCGCATTGATCGAATAATCAACAAGGACGACATTCTTTGCAATGCCCAACTTCTTTAAGAATAAGCTATAGGATCCCGTTCCACATCCAATCTCCAATGAGTCTCTTATCTTCCCTTCTTTCTTCAAAATAGAGAGGGAATTATAGTACACAGGAATGGATTCCTTATGCGCAAGAAAAAATTGCGCATTGCGAATGACCTCTCGCTCATTCTGATAGAGAGTATCCCAGTGCACTTTTTCTTTTTTCTTTGACAAAATATAAAGAATATTCCCCTCAACTAAAAAAGAGGATTTGCACGTTGTACAGATCAGACGATTCTTTTGCAAAGTAAAATTCGTTTTGCAGGCAGGGCAGCACAATTTTTCCAAATATTCTTTCTTCATTTTCTTACCTTAAGTCCCCATGCAACAGCTGATGTGGTTGCAGGAACGCGATCATTAAAGCGATCAATGGAGTGCAATACCACATAGATGACGTCCATCAATCCTTTTTTCCTCTTTTTAAACTCAAACTTATCAACCCCGCTTATAACCTTCGCGGGAAGAATTTTTCTTTCAAGCAATCTGCGCATTCCATATAAAGCAATATGATTAAAGGGCAAGCAATAATGGGTGAGTGCATTCATTTTTTCAACTTTTAAGTTGTTCTCTTTTACAACATTGAGAATCTCTTCCCTGCTATAAAGCCTTAGGTGCATATTCCATATCCCTGCAAAAAAACCATTTTTGATGTGCTTCCCTGTTGTTAATTCAAGTACTTTGTTAACAGGATCCCACAAGAAGGGATAATCATGATTTGGCACTGTAATAACAAGGATGCCGTTCTTCTTCAAGGCCCTGCAAACCTCTTTCAAGGCTTTGCTGTCGTCATCTAAATGCTCTAAAACTTCCGATAAGATAATCTTGTCAAAAAATTCATTCTTGAAAGGCAGTCTGTAGATATCTCCTTGGACAATTTTAACATTTTTCTTGTTTGCCTGGCGTGCCTTTTGAAGAACTTTGTCATCATAATCCAGGCCATAGAGCTGTATCCCCGGAAAAAGCTCATTCAAAACAACAAGATGAAAACCTTCCCCGCAGCCACAATCAAGTATCCTGTCTCCTTTTCTCACCTCGAGATTATGGGCCATGTACTCGATTCTTCTCTTCAAAGCCATGTCTCCCACATTCTGCAAGAGCGCGTCGAGCCTTTTTTTATCAACAGGTATAGCTTGCTTCAATGGTTTTTGCATTTGATTCACCAAATCTTTTTTCAGCATAGGGTCTACAATTTTTTGCAAGGTTTTTTAACTTTTCTCTATGAAAGAATAAATCTGAAATGACTTTTGTAAATTGTTTAACAGTCGGTTCTACTAACATTCCCACTTCTTTGGATACTGCTTCTGGAATGCCCCCCCGATTTGATCCCACAACTGGAACCCCGCATGAAAGCGCTTCAATGATGACCCTCCCAAATCCTTCTTCATACTGCGAGGGAATCAAAAAGATATCGGCGGCGCTATAATACGGCGCAAGCTGCTCATTGTTTATCTTTCCCCTAAAAAGGATATTGGGGTGGCGCAAAGACGCTTCTTTTATTCTCTCTTCTTCAGGTCCACTCCCTACAAAAACAAATATAATCTCTGGCGATACCCTCTTCGCAACTTCAAGAAGGACATTAGCCCCTTTGATACCAATAAGCCTTCCCACAAAAAGAACAATAAACTGGCCTCTCAATCCTAACTTC
>CAZTDJ010000049.1:0-6389 GCA_964612835.1 Candidatus Woesearchaeota archaeon | reverse complement strand
GCCGGTAATCAAAAGGCAAATTAGGAAAACTCGAAAAAAGCGTTTGGCATTGGCTCTCTGTGGTGTATGCACACTCTGATCCAAGAACGCAGCAATTCAGCTGGCATTGCGGAATATTGCAATTGGGATCATTTGAAAACGTTCCATTTTTTAATTCACACACTGCCTCAGGCACATTCTTAAAGCATGTTTGCTGGTCCCCCTCATAGCAGCAGCCCCTATTGCAAAAAGATGTCTGCTCGCATGTCGTTGAAGCGCTCCGATATTGGGGGTCGCAATTCGTTGCTTCTGTGTACACGCAGTTCGCTCCAGAAAACGTCTGCTCGCAGCATTTTTTTTCTTGGGCCCAGGTCTCTTCAGAAAGCAAAGAAACCCAAAACATGGAAAGAATGATGATGAGGGACATAAAAACAGCTTTCTGTTTGGCAAAAGAAACCATAGCTAAACTGGGCTTTTAGAACTTTAAAAACGTTTCTAGACAACTGATTCTGTTCTAAATCTTCGGAATAAAGCCTTTTAAAAATGTTTCTGGATTCCCGCAGGATTTTTCATTTTTTGGGTAACCCATTCTTTATTGATTTGGGGCAGAGCCATTGTGAAACAGGCGCTGGAAGCTCCACCCTTTAGGGTGGAGAGGATGTCACTATGTACGGAACAGCAAAATCCTTGAAGCTATCCACATTCAGAAACTTTCAAAAGCGCATTCCATCACCGAAGAGCTCATAACCAAACTCATTGAAACAAAAACCAAAAGAGAAACTGCCCAATATGATGCCACTCCCGCAATCTCAAGGGAGAACGCAAGAATCGCCATTGAAGATGCCGAAGAGTTTATTACAAAGATAGAAGAAATGCTGTCTTTCACAAGATGAACAGCAAAGCCTAAATCTTTATAGATTGAGGACAGAGCCTAGACAACTAATTAATTCACTTAGAATTCAAACTTCTGATGTACCTGCATTTGGGATAGTTTGAGCATCCTAAAAAACTCCCATAGATCCCTTTTCTTAAAACCAAATCCCCCTCTTTGCATGTCGGGCATTTTTCTTCTTTAACAGTAATCTCCACTTTCTTGGAAGGGCAATCTAAATTAATGCAGATCTCCTGCGGCCTTTTCCCCTTCCTGATAATTTTTATAATGGGGTGGTCGCAATCCTTGCAAACGTGCCCAGAAGGGATAATCATTCCTGTGGCAGGAAGCTTAAATGTGGCTTTGCATTCTGGATACGATTCGCATGCGGCAAATCTTCCATATTTCCCTTTTTTAATCATAAGGTTCGCGTCTTTGCAGAGGGGGCAAAGCCCCAGTGTATTTTCAATTCTCCACGTCTCCTTATTTGACTCATACAACTCATTTCCAATTTCCTTCTCGTTCTTCTTAAAATGAGTCAACGCTTCCTTCAGGACATGCTTCGCTTCCTCAATAACCTGCTCTGGCTCTTTTTCCCCATTCATGATCTGCTCCATCTCTTTTTCAAAATGCCTTGAAAGATTTTCATCCAAAATTTCCGGGCAATACTTCTCAAGCGTTTCGACTGTTTTCATGCCCAGCTTCGTAACCTGGATAGATTGCTCCTTGAGATAGTCCCTTTTGTAGAGGCGGTCAATAATCTCTGCCCGCGTGCTCTTTGTTCCAAGCTCCCGTGATTCAAGTTCCTTCACGATAGAGGCGGCAGTATACCTTTTGGGAGGCTGGGTTTCTTTCTCATGCATTTCAATATTGGTAACATCAAGCTGTTCATGAAGCTTCAGCGGAGGAAGTTGGTCCTCCTCAATTTTCAAAAATCTCCCATAGAGATCATGCCATCCACTCTTCGTTGTATGCGTTCCCTTTGCAATAAACTTCTCCCCGCGAACATCTGCCTCAAGAA
The DNA here is from genome assembly GCA_964612835.1 of Candidatus Woesearchaeota archaeon. Taxonomy (GTDB): domain Archaea; phylum Nanobdellota; class Nanobdellia; order SCGC-AAA011-G17; family JAGVXY01; genus CAZTDJ01. Next base: position 4,518 of record CAZTDJ010000049.1, on the reverse strand, counting down.
CAATTGTTTCTCTCATCGCTGGTTCTCCAAAACATGCAAAAAATCTCCTTACAATTAATTCGTAAAGATCCTGCTGTTTTCCCTGCAGCTCCTGCAGGTATTCCCCTGTGGGGTGAATCGCGGGATGGGCGGGATCTGTCTTCTGGCCATTATGCGGCTTCAGATCCTTATTTTTCAAAACGACTTGAATCTCTTTTTCAAAATCTTTTTGCTCCATCAATAAATCAAGAATTTTTTTAAAATTAATTTTGCTGGAAAGCTGGTTGGACGAGGTTCGTGGATAGGAGATATACGCCTTGGTGTAAAGCTCTTGCGCAATCTCTAGCGTCATTTTAGGAGAGATGCCCAAGGTTTTATATGCCTCAAGCTGCAAAGCGGTAAGATCAAACGGGTGCGGGGGATCTTGCGCAAATTCCTTTTTTTGAATATTGGAGATTGCGGCGTCTTTGCCTTTTACTTTTTTAAAAATATTTTCCGCTTCTTCTTTTTTCCAGAATTTATCCCTTGCGTGCAAAAAATTAATGGCCTTTGTCAAAAGTTCCAGCTGCCAAAAAGGTACAGGCTTAAAAGCCCCAATTTCCCTTTCCCTTTCTGCGAGAATTTTCAGCGCTGGCCCTTGAACTCTTCCTGATGAAAGAATTTTAAAATTCCCCGTTGCGTTTTTAATTGAAAGGGTCAAAGCGCGCGAAAGATTAATGCCCCACAGCCAATCAAGGCCATGCCTCGCTATCCCGGACTCGATTTGGGGAAAATCCAAGTGGGGTGACGCTGATTCATACGATTCTCGAAGCTCATCTTTTGTCAACGTTGAAAATTTCATCCTCTTTGCATCATCTTTTTTGCAGATGAACTTGACGCAGTTATAGCCTATCACTGAACCTTCAATGTCATAATCACACGCGACAATAAATTCGTCTGCTTGCTTGCAAAGCTTCTGAAGAACATGATGGTATTTTTTTGTATACTCCGCGGCGTCAGAAGTCGCATAGGTGGGTTTCCATTCAAAAGAAAAAACAGGATACCTCCATTTTCCCTTGTCTTTTTCCGTAAGGCCGAATAAGTGGCCAACCGCGCACCCAACTAGAATTTTTTTTTCTTTGTGGGTTACCTCAAAATAATTTATCCCGCTTTCTTTTTTTGTAACAACCTTACCATCAGAAAGCGCTTCCGCGATTTTTTTTGAAGCGTCTGGCTTTTCCGCGATTATCAGTGAAACCATATTTTTAGGGAGAAGCAGGGTACATCTATTTAAGCTTTGTGCAATTCTCGCCTATCTTGAAAGAACTTTTTTCCAAATATCGCAGAGAAACTTATGGCATACGCTGCAACAGAAAGAAGGACAATCAAAAGCACATCTTTGGCTCCGAGAGGGACGGTGTTGAAAAATACATTCAGCGGAGTGTAGAGGATGCTTGCTTGCAACCCTATGGAAAGGAGGAGCGCTCCCATAAGATACTTATTTGAAAAAAGTTTTACGTTGTATTTTGCCCGCACGGTTTGCACCCTCATTAATTCCATCGCGACAAGGGTTGTGAACGCCATTGTTTGCGCTTTTTCCAAACCTTCGCCAAGATTGAAATAGAATACTGACAACGTTGCGACGGTGATGAGGAGCGCGGTGAAAAAAATGCTTGAAAAAATTCTTTTACTCAAAAGATTCTCTTTAGGATCTCTTGGCTGCCTCGCCATAATATTTTTTGAAGGAGTATCAACGCTCAATGCAATAGCAGGCAGACCATCAGTCACTAAATTCAGCCATAAAATTTGCACCGCAATCAATGGCAGAGGCATTCCAAAAATTGCCGCAAAGAAAACGACAAGCACCTCCGCGATATTCCCTGAGAGCAAATAATCAATAAACTTGAGGATATTATCATAAATAACCCTTCCTTCCTCAACCGCATTCACGATGCTTGCGAAATTGTCGTCCACGAGAATCATGTCGGATGTTTCTTTTGTCACGTCAGTCCCCGTTATCCCCATCGCAATTCCAATATCTGCCTTTTTCATGGCGGGGGCGTCATTAATTCCGTCTCCTGTCATGGCGATAATTTTCCCGGATTTTTTAAGAAGAGTAATAAGGCGAAGCTTATGTTCCGAAGAAACTCGCGCAAAGATAGAAATGTCGCGTAACACTCTTTCAAGTGTTTCGTCATCCATCGCGTCTATCTCATTCCCATCAATCGCCTTTCCGTTGATTCCCACCATATTCCCAATAGCTTCCGCAGTAAGCTTGTGATCTCCTGTGATCATGATGGGACGAATGTGGGCGGTTTTGCATTTTTGAATTGCCTCAATAACCTCTTGCCGCGGAGGGTCAATCATCGCCTGTAATCCCACAAAAATAAGATTTGACTCGCTCTCCTTTTCCTTGTGGGGCTTGTACGCAAATCCAAGAATGCGAAGCGCGTCTTTCGCGAAAGCATTAATCTGTCCAGATATTTTCTCCTTTTCCTTTTCAGAAAAAAGGCCAATTTTTCCCCCCACCTGAATTTTAGAGCATCGCTCAAGAATTTTATCAGGGGCCCCTTTCACATAGACATACAGCTTCCCATCAATGTTATGGATGGTGCTCATTAGTTTTCTTGAAGAATCAAAAGGGTTTTCATGCACGCGCGCATACTTTTTCTCATCGAGCGATTTTTGGATTCCTCCTTTTGCCGCGCTTACCACTAACGCTCCTTCTGTGGGATCTCCTACAATCTCCCACTCATTCTTGCCTTTCATCAAAGACGCGTTGTTGCACAGTGCCCCGATTCTCAGCAGCATCTCGGTGTTTTTTGTTTTGCCCTCTTTTCCAGAAATCAAAAATTTTCCGGCAGGGGCGTAGCCACTTCCGCTTACCTCAATAAGGGTATCATCGCAGAACATCTTTACAACCATCATCTCATTTCTCGTCAAGGTGCCTGTTTTATCGGAACAAATGACTTGCACACTTCCCAATGTTTCAACAGAGGAAAGCTTTCTCATCAGCGCATTCTTCTTTGCCATTTTCTTCGCTCCCAGCGCTAATGCGATCGTAACTGCCGCAGGCAATCCTTCAGGAACCGCTGCAACAGCGAGGCTTACCGCGAAAATGAAAGCAAGCAATATGTCTTTCAGCAACACCGCTTCAACAAAGAAGATAATCGCGCAAATGGCGAGGATAACATACACAAGAATTTTGCCAAAATGTTCCAATTTTTTTTGCAAGGGGGTTTGTTCATGATTCACTTCTTCAATAAGAGAGGCTATTTTTCCAAATTCGGTTTTCATGCCAGTAGCTGCAACAACCGCCTTGCCTCTTCCTTGTGTCACAACAGTTCCTGAAAAAACCATATTGGTCCTTTCTGCAAGCAGGGTGGCGGGAGGGAGAGGGCCTGTTTTCTTCCCAATAGGAACACTTTCTCCTGTCAACGCCGCTTCAGAAACGTGCAATGAAACAACCTCGAAGAGCCTTGCGTCCGCGAGAATTTTCGTTCCTTCTTCAATAATAAGAATATCTCCCCCGACAAGTTCTCTCGTTGGAATGCGGGTAATTTTTCCATTCCTCATCACGGTTGCGGTGGGGCTTGTCATTCCTTGCAGCATTTCAATAGCCTTTTCTGCCCTGTACTCATTGAAAAATCCAATCAAGGCAACAACCAGGACAATAATAAAAATGAGGACAGAATCAACAACCTCACGTAAAAAAATGTTGATAAGAATCGCGCCCAGAAGGATGAGAATGATAAAACTCTTGAATTGATTCAAAAAAATAAAGAATGGCCTGACTTTTTTTCTTACTTTGAGCTCATTGAAGCCTTGGAGGGAAAGCCTTTTTTGCGCTTCTTGGGAGGAAAGTCCCGTCCGATGGTCTGTTTTTAATTGCGTGAGCGTCTGCTCGGCAGTTTGATCAAAAAAAGCCATATGGGCAAGAGGAATTTGTATTTTATAAGGGTGTCGTTGGTCTTGTAACTTCCTTATGAGTTCTCAATCCTTTTGTCAAGTTCTTCTGCTTTTGAAAGCTTTTTGTTGAGTTCCTTCACCTCGTTTTCCGCATGTTCTTGGCTTTCTCTCAATTTTACTTCCTTGTCAATAAGTCGAAAAGTCATCGTTCTAAGCTTCTGCTCCTCCTTTTTTATCATCTCAAGCTGGTACTTAATCTCCTGCAGCTTTGTCCCCACAGATTTGTTCTTTATCGTGAGTTCGTAAAGCTCTTTTTTGATTCCTGCCAAGGTTTTTGTCAAAAGCATTTTTCGCATGGTCAATTTTGTTAGCATCGTTGTTTCACCTCCTTTCTTTTTTTAAAAGATCTTCAATTTTTTTCTGTCATCAAGATATTCTTTCTTTGTGATAAACTTAGACTGGTATGCCTCTTCCAAAAGTCTCAATTTGGTCTCCAGTTTTAATACAGAAACCTCCTCTTTTTGCGGCAAGGGTTTTGTCTTCTTGAATCCAAACCTCTTTGTTTTTAAAGGGAAGATAATATGCTTTAAACCTGCATGAACCTTGGATGGGAACCCCATATACAACAAAGTGAGGATAATTAAAAAGAGG
>CAZTDJ010000048.1:0-6402 GCA_964612835.1 Candidatus Woesearchaeota archaeon | reverse complement strand
CCATTGTTGAAATAAAAGAGATAACATCCCTTATTGAAAGGGGATTTATCGTTATCTGCTGCGGTGGCGGGGGCATACCCGTTATACAAAAAGGAAATGTGTTGCGCGGCATAGAGGCGGTCATCGATAAAGACAGGGTTTCCGCGCTGCTCGCAAATGTAATCAATGCGGATCTCTTTATTATTTTAACAGATGTTCCATGCGCCTTTATATACTATGGCAAGAAAGGCCAAAAAGCAATTCGAAACACGACGGTTCGTGAAATTATGCCCTACGTTGCCCAGGGCCATTTTGGGGAAGGAAGCATGAAGCCAAAAATTGAGGCCGCGATCTCGTTTCTCACCAACAAAAAAAGGAGGGTGATCATCACATGCCCAGAGATGCTCGAAAAAGCATTGCTTGGAAAGGCAGGAACCATTATCCAAAAAGGGTAGTTATTGGATTGATGGGGAAAGCAGGAACGGGAAAGACGGAAGTGGGAAGGATATTCCAAAAGCTGGGGGCGACGTTTATTGATGCAGACCAGATTGTTCATCAGCTCTACAGAAAAAAAGAGATTGCGAGAGAGCTTGTGAAGCACTTTGGAGAGGAGATTTCCCACAAGGGGATTATCAACCGGCAAAAGCTACGCAACATTGTTTTCAGAAACAAAGAAAAACTCAGGAAACTTGAAGTAATGATATGGCCTTCCGTAAAAAAAGAGATGGAAAAAATTATTTCCAAAGCAAGGGGGGTCGTCGTCATTGAAGCCATAAAATTGTATGAAGCAGGAATGAAAAAAGCCATTGATAAATTCATCTTGGTTGAAACAAAAGAGAATGTACGACTGAAAAGGCTAGGAACAAAGTTTAATGAATTTACGATCAAGCATCTTCTGGATATCCAAAAGAAGCGGTATCCTTTTGATTACAAAATTTTGAACAGCGCATCTCGGCGGGAGCTTGAACAGCGAGTAAAAAAATCCTTTGAACACCTCAAGGTATAATATCATATGGAAAAAGACATCGCGGATTTGGCAGTGCAATATGGAATGCGGGCAGGAGCAGATTTTGTAGAAGCCCGGCTCCTTGAATCGACAGGCACGGGCTTTGTGCTCAATAATGGAAAGATGGAGGTTTCTGGATTTGGAGAAGAGCAAGGGATAGGTATACGAATCCTAAAAGACAAGAGAGAAGGATTTTTTTCTTCCAATATCCTCACACAGGGGGAGATCAAAAAGGGAATCCTTCATGCGCTTGTCTCTGCGCGCCATTCTCCTGCATTGATGTCTCCTATCCAGCTTTCAAAAGAACACCCCTACCAAAAGTTCTATCGGGTAAAGGAAAAAATTCCTATTTCCATGGACATCAGCGAAAAAATAAAAATTCTTAAGGAGCTTGAAACAAATCTCAAAAACCAGAAGGGAATCTCGCGGCGGCACCTTAGCCTTGGAGATTCAAAGACGGAAAAGTATATCGTGAATTCAGAAGGGTCAAGCATTTTTTCATCGTCTCCCTTTGTATCCCTATTTTGGTTCCTCACTGTCGAAAAGAATGGAAGAACGATGCAGAAGTATCGGCATTACGCTACGTGCGGCGGCTATGAAATGCTTGAAAAAGAAAAACCCGGGGAAGATGCGTACGAGAATGCCCTCGCCATGAAAAAATGTCTTGAAAAAGGAAAAAAACTCACCCCTGGAGAGTATGATGTTGTCCTCGGACCAGAGCTTGTGGGCATTGCGGTCCATGAAAGCGTTGGCCATCCCTACGAATCTGACAGGATGCTGGGAAGGGAATCTGCCCAGGCAGGGGAATCATTTGTTACCCCTGAGATGAAAGGGACCAGAATTGGCTCTCCTGTTGTCACCGTCTATGACGATCCTACTATCCTCCATAGTGCTGCGTATTACCTATACGATGACGAATGCGTCCAGGCCAGAAGGAAGACACTCATTCACAAGGGGATCATCTCTGAATTCCTGCTCAATCGAGAAACTGCCGCGCGCACAACAGAAAAAAGCAATGGGAGCGCAAGGGCATCCGAGTATGACAAGGAAGCGTTGATTCGCATGTCTAATTCCTACATGGAAAAAGGGGACCACAGTCAAGAAGAATTATTTGAAGGAATCAAAAAAGGGGTGTATATCAAGGGTTTTATGGAATGGAACATCAATGACACCCGGATGAACCAGAAATATGTCGGCTCTGAGGCATATGAAATTCGCAACGGAAAAATAGGCGCATGTGTCTTGAACCCGTCCCTTGAAATAACGACCCCCCGATTCTGGAGTTCCATTGATGCTGCAGGAAAAGATATAAAATTTTTTTCAGCAACGTGCGGGAAGGGGGAACCGATGCAGGGAATTCTTGTTTCCATGGGGGGGCCGCATGTCCGGCTTCGGAAGGTGATGATGCGGTGAAAGATCTCCTTCTCTCTATAAAAAAAGAATTGCTCAAAAAAGGGGCGGATGATGTCGTGATTGATGAAGAACACGTGCAGGAAAACAGGATTAAATTTGTTAATAATCAAGTCGTTCATACTCAACAAGAGAACAGCCGAGAGATTAGTGTGCTCATGGCGATAAAGAAAAAAGTGGTCATGACGACCATCAAAGAGCCCACACAAGAGGTGATTGACAAAACCATCAAACAGCTCTTCTCTTTTTCACACTGGGTAGAGCCCAATGAGGATTACCTCGCCATCGCGAAAGGCCCCTTCAGAACGCAGAAAATAAAAGGATTATATGACCAAAAAGTTTCAGATCTCTGCGAAAAAGGGATGGATATGGTAGGGGAAGCGATAGACCTTGCCAGCGTACGCGGTGCGAAGAGAAGCTCAGGAATCCTTGAATGGGAACATGCCTCCAACAGAACAGTCACGTCTGGAGATGTTGATAACTCCTGTAAAGGCACCTCAATCTATTTCTCCATACGATCTTTTACTGACAAGGACGCGTCAGGAGCCCAAACATCCTGCTCAAATACCTTGAAAAAACTGGATTACAAAGGGGCAAGCAAAAAAGCTGCAGAGATTGCGGTTCTCGCAAAACATCCCCAAAAAGGAAAGGAAGGAGTGTATGATATCCTTTTTGATTGTTTGCCCGCAGCAAACCTCCTGAATCCTTTCATGCAGGCTGCTTCCGCATTTGAGGTAAAAAATGGAAACTCCTTCTTTCAAAAGATGCTCGGAAAAAAGGTCGCAAGTGAAAAGCTGACCCTCCTTGATCAAGGGAATTTGCCCCATGGTTTTAATTCTCTTCCTTTTGACGAAGAAGGAAGGCCGACGCAAAAGAACACCATCATCCAGAAAGGGATTCTAAAAACATATCTCCATAACACAAGCACCGCGCACCTCTTCAAAACAAAAAGCACAAGCAATGCGGGGATTATTGCACCGCATCCTTTTAATATTGTTGTCGAGCGAGGGAACATGAATAATCCCTTAAAAGAAATAGACCAGGGGCTCTATATCACCAATGTATGGTATACCCGCTTTCATAATTATATAACAGGAGATTTTTCGACTGTTCCCCGGGATGGTATTTTTCTTGTGAAAAACGGGCAGATTGTGCAGTCGCTGAAAGATATCCGCATTAGTGATAACTTGCCCGCGATGATGAAAAGAATTGCCGCTCTTGGAAAAGAACAAAAACAAATCTACGGGTGGGAAGTTGAGACGCCGGTCGTAACACCGCAATTTATTATTGAAAAAGTAAACGTGACAAAGTCTTCAGAGTGAAATACCCTCTCTTGTTTTTATGTTTGTCAATCCGAAGGGGTTTCTTGCTGATTCCCATTTTGTTGGGGAAAATAGATTTATATTTAATTTTTTGTACATCAATATACAATAATGAAAGATTTAAATACCTCTAGACTTTGCTAAAACAGTATGAAAGAAAAATCGATATTTTTAGAATATGTCGGTGATAATCCGCGAATGAGGATACTGCAGTATTTAATGAAGGGCAGAGAATTTGATTATACATTAACTGATATGCTCAATGCAAAAGTAAGCTGGGGAACATTAAATAATCTAATTCCTAAACTATTAGAACTTGGAATAGTAGCAAAAACGAGAAAGATAGGGAGAGCTACGCTATACAAAATCAACCAACATAATCTGGTCGTTAAACAACTCATGAATCTGTATGATACCTTAATACTAAAAAGATTAAATCACATAGAAAAACGAACAAAGAAGAAGAGAGAAATACACACATAATTTTTGTGCATGGTAAATCCCCATCACAAGACCACAACAAAAACAATGGTCATAATCCCCAGCAGGGTGTATATGGCGCTTACCTTCTTAATGTTGGGTTTTAAAAATGCCAACAGCGGACCAAAGATAATATATGAAATGACTCCCTCCCTCATAAAAAACCTTGTAAAGCTTGAAAGTCCAAAGACTTGCAGGGGCGTAGCGCCAAACATAAACCATAATATCACAAACAGATAATCAATAAACGCGTCACTTATCCATCCGTAGGCAAAAAACCTAAGCCCGGCATACTTAAACCAAAAGAACGAAAAGACAATGGCGATAACTATCTCCTCAAGAATCCCAAGATACGGAAAGTGAGCCTGAAAGATCAGCTGTGTTTCCGGGCTGTCAATAAAGGCAATTGAACCCGTGCTTATTTTTGCCCTCCAATAGAGGATCTGCCTGAGAATGTTGGGGGCAAGAAGAAAAAGAAAAAAAACAGCCACCTCCCTGAAGGAAGGTTTTTGCGTAAGAGGTTTCAGAATTTTTTTTATAAAGAGGGCAATATTCATATTAGTTCATGATAAGGGCGGCTGCTTTTTCAGCCCCATCAGTCTGTATCTTCAGCGCGTTCATCTTCTTTTGGAGGGAAGGAATCTCCCTAATAAAGTCTGCAATATCCTGCTTGATATCCATCTTCTTGCGATATCTTCTCACTAATCCAATGCGGTGGTATTCAAAGTAGAAACAGTTAAGCTCCTGCTCAATATAGTGGGGCACAGGGTACATCAATGCGGGCTTTCGATATGCTAAAACTTCTGAAAGAGTGGAATGCCCCGCAAGGGTAATAATCCCTTTGCATACATGAAGATACTCAAGAAAATTCTCGGAAAAAGGCCTGCAGGAATAGTTCTTTCCCTTGAGATCCCTGTTACAAAAGAAGATAAACTCTTCATCCCCGAAGTCTTCAACAAGTTTTATCATTTCATCAATGAGGAACATCCCAATAGAAGACCCGCCAAAAGAGATAAGAATGGGACCCTTTTTCAAATCCAATCTCCGCAACAGGGATTTCTCTGAATTCATTCTCTTTTTCTCCTTCCGGACAATAAGGGGGACATAATAATATCCATCCTTGAAACCGGATTTAAAAAAGGAAGTAATAATCTTTTTTCCGTGAATGAGATTGTAGGTAACCTGAAAGTACAGCGATTGAATAAGAAGGTTCAGAGAGGGATGTTTTTTCCAGTACTGTGCAAAGAGTTTTGGATCATAATTAAAAAGGGCAATTTGGTCTGTCTTGCAAGAGCGCGCGGCAAGAGCTCCCACTGGCTCAAAATCTATAACTACCTTCTCCGGCTTAAATCTCTTTATCAATCTGCGCAACCGAAAAAAGGTCTTCAGCCAAATCACTGGAAAGCTCCAGTTCTTCACAATCGTTTTGAGAAGGCCAAAATGGAACTTTTTTTCAGGAAGTCTGAGCCCCACAATTTCCGTGCATGCAAATTTGTCCTTGAAGTATGCATGGGCCAAGTCAAACGCAGCAATATGGATTTTTGCAGAGGGATGCTTTTCCCTTATTTTCGCAATCACCGCCTCATCTCGTGTGCTATGGCCAAGTCCCACGCCCGTTGTGACAAAAAGGATTCTCATTGGATCTTGTAAAACTTTTCAGCAAATCGTTTTCCGATTTTTCTCCCATACCTCCTGCACCTCAAATAAACAATGGGAAAAAAGAAACACATATAGAGCCACTGGCTCTTAAATTTCCTCATGTACTGGACTTTTTTTTCATAAAAGGGGGAGATATCCACATAAAAAGCAGGGATGTTCTCCTCAATCACGTTCCACACCTCATAGGTGTACAGCTCATACTTCTGCTTGAATCCTTGCAGGGCCTTTGTGACAACCTTGAAAACCGCGCGGTGGTCTGGATGGGGATCATTCTTTGAGGTGCAGAAAATCTTCTCCGGCTTGAACCCATGAATAAGTTTTCTTACCTTATGGATAATTTCATAATCCGCCTCTTTCAGTGCGAGATCCGCAAGCCCCATGAACACCGTATGCTCCATTCCAATAAATTGGCTCGCATCCTGGGTTTCCTTCACTCTCTCCTTTGCCACAAAAAATTCATACAGCTGGGGGTGGCTTTTTTCCCCATAGGAGAATACGACCTTCACGATTTTTTTTCCTTCCTTCACATACCTAGCAATGGCGCCT
>CAZTDJ010000047.1:0-6529 GCA_964612835.1 Candidatus Woesearchaeota archaeon | reverse complement strand
AATGTACAGGGTTTATACGGATAAGGATGGGGATATTGCAGATCAAATGCTTATTCGGGCAACAAAAAAAGGCATGGACTTGGGTGAAATCAAAGATTTTCAAAAGTATGGGGATGATGAATTTATCGCAAAATTGCTGGTTTCAAAAGATGAAAATGTAAAGGACCTGGCAAAAAGGATAAAGTACCGCCAATTGTTTAAGGTTGCCTATGGAATAGCTGTAGAAGGAGAAAAAGAAAGCCCTTATTTGATATCTGCAAAGTCAGAGAAGCGATCGGAATTGATGAAGATTATCTCAAAACACCCAGAAGGAGATTTAGAAAAAAAGATTATTGAACGGGTAAAAGAAAAAACAGGTCACGATCTGAGTGAGTATGTGATTGTAAAAAAATATTATGATGATGACACGAGCAGTAAACCAAAAATGGAAGGAATTGAGAAAATTTTAATTGTAAGAAGTGATGCAAGAACTCATGATGAGGAAAAAATTAAAATTGTTCCCTTAAAGGAAGAAAGCCCGCGGTTTATGGAATTCTTAAAAACATTCAAAATGAATCCTTATGATTTTGCAGTTTTATGCCCTAAAGAGCACATTAAAGAGGTTGGAGATGCTGCAAACACAATTATCAATAAATTAAAAGAAGAAGTTAAAGGCAAAAACTAAAACTATTTGCTTCTTTTTGTGATTTCTAATTGCTCTTGCGATAAATAAGGATTTTTAGTTGTTGAAAACACATAGGTTTCTCTGCCTCTGCGCATCCTTTCAACATACCCCATTTCCTCTAAAACCGTTATGTACTGCGAAAGAGTCGATCTTATTTTTCCATAATCTTTGGCGGGATAAAGCTCTCTCGCAAGAGATTTTATACTTATCCAATCGCCATCCTCTTCTTTGCTTAGAGCGGCTATCTTCCAGCAAATTTCTCGTTGTTTTTCCGTGAGTGCTTCCCAAAGTTTATTTTTCTGATTTCTTTTTATAAGTTGCCCTTGAGAGACAAGATGTATTTGAGGTTGAGGGGGTACTACCTCTTTTTCCCCAGAAAAAGTTTCCTGCCTCTCAAGAGAACTTATTCTTTTTTTTAAGTTACGGAGGTCTGAATATAAATCGTCTATCTTTGCCTTTGTTTGAATTTTATTCTCATCAAGATGATTTATCCATTCTGCTATCTTTTTAAACTCATTTTTAAAATAGGAAAGAGAATTTTTAATTTCTTCATACTCTTCTTTCTTCTCCTCTTTTCTTTTAAAGAAAAACCACATAGGAAATTTAAAGCATTTCTATTTTTTAAACCTTTTGTTTTTTTGCTATATGTTGTCGACATGTCGACAAACTGTCTACAACGTGTCGTAGACGTCTGTAGACAGTTAGTAGACGCTTTGTAGACGTGTCGACAACGTCTTTTGATTGTAAGAGGTGATAAAAAGCTTAAAAAATGAAAAAAGATAGATTATACTGAAAAAAAACAAAGAAAGTGAGAGTTATATTAAAAGGGAATTGATGAATATTAACCAATTTTGAGACAAAAAAGTAATAAGACATCTAAAAAATAACAAAAGTGAGAGCAAAATTTGAACCTTAAATCACAAATAAATCCTAAAAAAAGAAAAGAAAGTATGCGGTTATTGGGATGAGTCAAAAAGAAACTAATGGCTTAGAAAGTGAGATTTATAACTTTTGAGGCTAGTTGCAAATCATATAGCTCTTTTTTGATACCAACCAAAACCTTGTTATTCCTTGTCTTTTCTTTATAAATGGGGATTTCTTTAGACAACAATTCGCTTATATGGTCCCTTACCGAACTTTGTGAAATTTGCATTTCCTTGGCTATTTCACGATATAAAACAGGCCGATCCAATTCTTGACTGACCCTTTGAATAACCGTAAAAACCCTTATTTCCTGTTCAGTTAAAGAATCAAAACGTTTTTTTAAAGAGGTTATTTGTTTATCCACATCAAAATAGGATCCTTCGACATTCTTTCCACGACAATCAGGCGGATTTACGACAACCCCCTCATTTCCTGTGGAAACTAAAGAAAAGGGCTTTTCTTGGCTTAGATTACTGTTTAAAGGCTTATTTTGGCTATTTTTACATATTTCCCCTTCTAACCTATGTAAAGTGCTGGTAAGCTCAAAAATCTGTTTTTGAATTTGGAGGAGAAGCTGCTGATTATATGCTGCCTCATTACAGCATTTCGTGACTTCTTCTTTTAGCTTAGAAACCTCATTAAAAATTTTGTTTTCCCCCTCAACGTAACTTATAACCTACTAAAATTTTATTTGCTGCTGAGATTTATAAATATTTATATTTTTCAATAGCTATTTTGCTTTGCTTTTCTGCGGAGCAGGCGCCATTGATGAAGAAGGTGTCAATTTTGGCAGTTTGATATGCGGCGGAAGCCCTACTTCCTCAGATAAGAATAATGAGGTGATATTGCATTTCCTTACAACCTCGTTTAATACTGGCATGATAAAATCAAGTGGAAAATTTTCCTTTTTTTCCCATTTTTTCTGCAATTCCTTCAGTTTTTTTGGTTCATCTAAATATAGCAAATGGCCCCCTAGAACCATTTTACCAATATTAGGGCTATAATCCACAGAGAACTCAAAATTTATTTTCAAGGTGTCCTTTGTTTCTTGACCGACCTTTACTTTCTCATCCTCAAGGCTTGTTACTTTTAGATCTGTTTTAATGGACATGTTAGAAATAAGTTTTGCAGTTTTTTCAACGTTTACTTTTTCAAAATTGAAACCGATAACTCCCATTTTAATTAAGAAAAGAAACAGTTATTTTTAAATCTTCCCCCTACATCTCTTCAAGAATTTTTATTCCTAAGAGCCATAAGCTGTTCCCAATTACTTGCTTTGTTACTATCACAAGTGCTATCCTCGCTTCTGTAAGTTTCCTATCATTCGAAATGCATTGGCAATTCTCATAAAACCTGCTGAACGATTGCGCCACATCAACAACATATTTTGCAATGATATGTGGCTTGTACTGCCTTGCGGCATCAGAAACAACTGATGGAAACAGGGATATTTTTTTGATCAACTCCTGTTCCTGGTTTTCTTTTAAAAGCCCATAATCTGGACTTTTGGGCCTTATTTTCGCTTTTTTCAAGATTGAGCATATTCTCACATACGCATATTGCACATACGGTCCTGTTTCTCCTTCAAAATCAAGCATTTTTTTCCAATCAAAAACGATATCCTTTGCTCGGTCATTAATGAGATCATGGAAGATGACCGCGCTCGTTCCAACAATTTCTGCCACTTTTTCTTTTTTCGCTAATCCTGGATTTTTTTCCTTGATAAGAGCGTGAACCAATGCAACAGCTTTATCAAGAATATCTTCAACAAAAATGACGTTCCCTTTCCTTGTAGAGATTTTTCCTTCGGCAAAGGAATACAATCCATGGTGGATATGAATAATGCTTTCTGCCCATGAAAATCCAAGAGCCTTTAAAACAGCCCTTAGCTGCTCAAAATGGAGTTTCTGCTCAGAGCCAACCTCATAAAGAAGAAGGTCTGCCTTGTACTTGTTTTTTCTTTCTAGGGCTGCCGCAATATCTCTTGTCAAATAGAGTTTCGTTCCATCTGATTTCTGGATTAATGCGGCTGGAAGGCTGTAGGTGTCCAAATTCACGATAAGGGCTTCTTCGCTCTCCTCTAAAACTCCCTTGTCTTTCATTAAAAGCAAGACCCTGTCAACCTCTTTGTTGTACTTTGATTCCCCTGAAACAACATCAAATGTTACTCCGAGCCTTTTGTATATTTTTTCAAAATCCTTTAGGCTGCATTCCCTAAACATGCTCCACAAACGCATTGCTTCTGCATCATTCTCCTCAAGCTTCTTAAACCATCCCCTTGCTTCTTTCTCAAAAGCTTCGTCCTTTTCTGCTTCTTTATGAAACCGCACATAAAGGTCGTAAAGATGTTTTATGGGACTTTTTTGAAGCTCTTTCTCAGAACCCCACCGCCTGTAAGCCACAATAAGCTTTCCAAACTGGGTTCCCCAATCACCTAGGTAATTAACTTTGATAACCTTATATCCTGAAAAAGAGAGGAGTTGCGCTATTGAGTTCCCTATAACTGTAGATCGCAAATGACCGATCCCAAAAGGCTTCGCGATATTGGGTGATGACATGTCTATCACTGCTGTTTTTCCCTTTCCCACAAGAGAACTTCCGTACGCGCTTCTTTTCTTGAGAATCTCTCCAATCACTTCTTTGGAAAAAACATCCTTTTTGATGAAAAAATTGAGGTAGGGGCCTGTCGCCTTCACTTCTTCCAAAAAGCTTGGATTTTTTATTTTGGAAAAAAGCTCTTGGGCGATCTGGTTTGGGGGTTTTTTAAGCTCTTTTGCAAGAGAGAAACAGGGAAAGGCGTAGTCCCCAAATTGAAGATTTGATGGAATCTCAATATGAATGTGCTCTGGGGTTACATGCTTTAAAAGTAACTTCTCGAGCTCTTTTTAAAATCCATATCAAAGGAAAACTAACACAAATTAGTGACATCCTCTCCACGTTCAAGCGTGGAGCTTCCAGCGTCTATTTCACCGCGTGTAGTTCCTAATTCATCCACCAGACTCGGTCCCTTGCCGAAGCAAGTTTACGGAGGTCTTGATGTCCAAAGGCGTTGATTCGGGCTCGTCCAGCCCTATGAAGGAAGGAGAACATTAGGAGTTTATTAACTTTTCCAACAAAAATCCGAAAAGTTTTCAGAAATATTGAAACATTTTCAATTATTGGTGATTGGTGCAAAAAATTCATCCACTGGCTAAAGCCGGCAGTTTTCTTTTTAGGGGGATAAAGATACCGCAGGTTGGTCTTCCAAAGAAACGAGTTTTCACGAGAGGGTGTCCAGAACACCAGTATTTTAGGTTTCCCTATTTAGAAAAATGTCCAAAATAGAACATTTATATATTTTGCATCTTTTAGTGTTCTTATGGGAAAAGGGGGCAATACGGCTGCGGTAAAAGAATATCTCAAAAATAACCCCTATCTTGCTGATGCGCTGAAAAAAGATGTTGTCAACTATTCAAAGCTCGCGCGAACCATCATCAAAGAATCTCATCTTCATCTTGCCTTTGAAGCAGTGGTGGTTGCGTGTCGAAGGTACAAAAAAGAAACAAGAATCCAAAGGGAAGCTGTTCAGGCGGTTCTTAAAGAAAGTTCAATTAATGCGGAAAATGGAATGGCTGTTGCAATTGCGGAAAATGTGGCAGCTCAAAAGATTATGGAAAAGATTCCTGAAGGATATTTCATGAAAGGAACATCAGGCACAACCATCATCCTCAAAGAAAGAGAGATTGATGGGGTTCTGCCCCTTTTCAAAGAAGGCTCTGTAAAGAGAAATGTCCTCGCGCTTACCTTCCAAAGCCAGAAGGATATGGGCAAAATACCCGGCTTGATTGGTCATTTAACGGGATTATTTGGGAATCATGGAGTTCCTATCCTGGGTATGTTAAGTAGCTCCCATGAAATTGTTGTTGCCATACAAAAAAGAGATATATCCAAAATTGTCGATGCGCTGAAGGCGCGATACTAAAAATCAGCCGCGCTTCCACTTTTCTTTGAGTTTCTCATATTCAAGAACAAGTGTTTCAAGAGGTTCTTTGTGGATATCGCACGGGGGGGCAATTCCTGTTTGGTATTTTATCTCTTTGAATAAACCTTGGTAATACCATCGCTTATGCAAAGCGCTACACAAAATTCCTTTGTACACTCCCCTTAATTGGGTTGTTGTTCTTGATTCTAAATTGGAGGGGAGCTCCTTTTGCGTGCTTTTGCAATATTCTTTGATCCAGGAAACATACCTCTTCCTTAAAGCCTCGGTGTCCTTCCAGCCACATCTAAATGAATTTGGCAAGAGCCAGAAAAAATCAACTCCCGCGATGGGCTCTTCCAGGGATTCCTTGACTTCTTTCTCCATCCTTTCAAAATCAAGCATGAAGGGAAAGGTGTAGGTGTAATGCCTTGGCTCCATTTTGGTTTTTTATAGCGTCTCTTTCCTATATAAATCTTTTTTATGTGTGTTGAGTTAACGAAAAAGGAAAGAAATTTCACTTTTGGGGGGTATACTCTCCACTTTTGGTAATTGTTTAGCTGCTTCATATTTTTGTACATAGAATGGCAAGTTTGAATTTTCAGCATGGGGGTTCCAAATTAGAATGTTACCTTCTGTGGCAGTTTTTTTGGCCTAGCTAAACAGTTACCTCTTTTGCACCTCTATTTAAAATCACGATAGCATATTTGTTAAGATAATGACTCAAAAAAAAGGGGCGGTTTTAGTAGGAATCGTTTTTTTGTTTATCCTTGCCTTCCTCTTTACAGAAGGAGGGTATGTCTTAGCAGAAAACTCAAACTGCACTCCTGTTGCTTCTGGATGGAATATAACTACATATGTTGCATGCGAAAACACAACTATAAGCATGACTGGCAATATAACAATTGGCTCAGGGGGAACATTGAATTTGACAAATGTTTCCCTTTTATTCAATACATCAAAAGGAAGCGCTGCACAGCATG
>CAZTDJ010000046.1:0-6538 GCA_964612835.1 Candidatus Woesearchaeota archaeon | reverse complement strand
TCAAGCGATACCTTTTTAAACCCTTTGGAGGATTGTTTATAAGAAAAACAAAAAAGCCAAAAAGAAACCGATGATTTCAAGGAGGTACACATGGCTGAAAAAAATCCGCTTGTTGAAAACGCGTTAGAATCTGTGGAATTAGCTGCAAAATCTGGAAAGATTAAAAAGGGAACAAACGAAACCACGAAGGCGATTGAGAGGGGGCTCGCAAAGTTGGTGGTCGCTGCAGCAGATGTAAATCCCAAAGAGGTATGCATGCATCTGAAGCCTCTCTGCGACGAGAAGAAAGTTCCTTTTGTTGAAGTTCCTACCAAGCAAGAATTGGGAACTGCAGCAGGATTAAATGTGCCGACATCAAGTATTGCCATCACTGATGAAGGAAAGGCGAAAAAACTGGTCAAAGAGCTTGCTGATTCATTGATGAAGTAACATGGAAAAGAAACCCGTAAAACCTGCCGCAGGCAAAGAAGCGGAAAGGCCGACAGGAAAAATAATCTCATTCAGCAAGGCGTTTCCCGCGCGAGTCGAAGAAGTGGTTGGAAAAACAGGGACGCGGGGGGGAATTATCCAAGTACGCTGCAAGGTTCTTGAAGGAAGAGACCAGAATAAAATCATCACGAGAAATGTCATGGGGCCCACAAAAAGAGGGGATATCTTACTTCTGCGAGAGACAGAAATTGAAGCGCGAAGGATGAAGAGAGGAAGGAAATAATGGCGAAGTGCACCTTTTGCGGCAACGAAATTGAGCTCGGGACAGGGAAGATGTATGTGAAAAAAGACGGGAAAATATTTTATTTTGACAAAAGGAAATGTGAAAAAAATATGATGAAGCTCGGCAGGAAGCCGCTTGTCAAACAACGATGATTGAGGAAACTCTTGTTCTTGTAAAACCCGACGCGGTCCAGCGCGGATTAATTGGAGAGGTTATTCATCGATTTGAGCAGCGAGGACTGAAAATAAAAGGAATGAAAATGGAGTGGATTGATGGTACTTTCTCAAAGAAGCATTATGAAGCGCATGTTGCAAAAAAATTTTACCCTGGTCTTGAAGAATTTATCACCTCCGGCCCTTTGGTCGCGATGGTCATTGCGGGCGTTGACGCAGTAAAGGGAGTAAGAAAAATTGTCGGGGATACGGAACCCCATAGCTCTCCCCCCGGAACGATACGGGGAGACTTTGCCCATGTAAGCTACAGCCATGCAGATGAAAAAGGCAAGTCAATTGCAAATCTTATCCACGCCTCCGGGAATGCTGAAGAAGCGAGAAAAGAAATCAAACTGTGGTTCACGAAAGAAGAGCTTCATGACTACACCACTGTTCATGAAAAGCATGTTTTTTAATTGGAAATTATTTTTTTCCTTTCTCCCTATTCTCTTGCAAGAAAAGCACCGAAAGGGTTATATACTATAACAGGCTATAATCTACTATGGCAACTACAATACAAATATCAGAAAAACTACAACATGAACTTGTAAAAAAGAAACTATTTAATAAAGAAACTTATGAAGAAGTAATTTGGGATCTCATGGAGGATACAATGGAACTCTCTGAAGAAACTAAACGGCATATTGCTCAGGCTGAAAAGGATATCAAAGAAGGACGTGTGTACACGCACGAACAAGTCAAAAAGAGATTGGGCCTTTAAATGTTTGATGTGCTGTATTCTGACCAGGCGTTGAAACAGCTTGAAAAGCTGGAAAAAGCAGTTAAGGAAAGAATTCTTAAAACGCTCGAAAGAATCAGAATAAGGCCCGCTTATCATGTTAAGAAATTAGTTGCTTCTCCTTATTTTAGATTGCGTGTTGGTGATTATCGCGTTATTCTTGATATTAAAAATGATGAACTAATCATCCTGGTTATTGAAGTTGGCCATAGAAGAAATGTGTATCAATAGGCGTGACGACGCTTACTCAAGAGGCCTGTTCCCTTCTTTTTTCAATGCGAGTTCTTTATCAATGCTTTCCGCTGATTCCTTCAGATCTAAAAAAAGCCTTTCAATATCCTTCCTGATTTCATTCACCAAAGAGCTTAAGGTCTGCACCCTCAGCAAATACCTTCTTCCCTCTTTTATGATCATGCCCGCGCTCATCATCTTGTTCAAGTGGTGCACCGTAGTCCCCCTGCTCAGATGGCACAGTGAAGCCAGCTCGTCACTTGATATCAAATAATTCTTTTTTGAAGCTTTCAGCAATTCCAAGAAAAGCCGATAACAGCTTTTTTCTTTGTCTCGTGCGCTAAAAATCCCAAAAGAATCAGAAAACCAGCGTATTTCTTCATTGATATCATGCTGCCTGGGCTTTGAAACTTCAACAATCGTTATTTTTTTTGATATAACCATGATGCCTTCATATTCTCTATTAAAATCGAAAGGTTTATATACTTTTTGTTGATATAAGATTCATCTTGTCGAGCTAAAGTCGACGGGGGGTATTTTTCATGGACGAAAAACAACGTGAAAAAGAAACAAAAAAGATTGAACAAACAAAGGAAAACCTGAAAAAATCAATCAAAAAGGAAGAGATAGAAATCAAAAAAGGAGAAACAGAGGAAAAAAAGCTTGTTGATGAATACGTGAAAGACCTTCAGCGAGTTCAGGCAGAATTTGAAAATTATGTCAAAAGGGTGAACAAGGAAAAGGAGCAAATCATGCACTACACGAAAGAATCCATGGTGCTCAAATTCCTTGAAGTGCTTGATAACTTTGAAAGGGCGCTCTCGATTGAGGACGCGAATATTGAACAATTAAAAAAAGGCATTGACCTGATCCACAAACAATTTCAAAAGACAATTTTTGATGAGGGGGTAAAAAGCTTTGATTCATTGGATGAACCTTTTGATCCTGAAAAGCATGAAGCGATGATGTTTGAGGAGCATGATACGGAAAATAAAGTAATTGAGGAATTTCAAAAAGGATATCTCTATCATGACAGGATACTACGTCCTGCAAAAGTAAAAGTTTCTAAAAAGAAAACGGAGGCAGAAAAATGAGTAAAATAATTGGAATAGACCTAGGGACGACTTTCAGCGCTGTCGCTTTAATGGAAGGCGGACAGCCAAAGATCATCCAAAACACAGAAGGAAATAGAACAACCCCCTCTGTCATCACCATTAAAAATGGCGAAATTATCGTGGGGGAGATTGCGCGAAGGCAAGCAATTGCAAATCCAAAAAATACAATACGAAGCATCAAGCGGATAATGGGGACAAACGAAAAAATAGAGATTGATGGAAAGAGGTATACCCCTGAGCAAATCTCCGCGATGATTCTCCAAAAACTGAAGAGGGACGCGGAGGCGTACCTTGGAACAAAAATCGACAGGGCAGTCATTACGGTTCCCGCATACTTCAATGATTCGCAGCGAAAAGCAACAAAAGACGCAGGGGAGATCGCGGGATTCAAAGTAGAGAGAATTTTTAATGAGCCGACCGCCGCCGCGCTCGCGTATGGACTGGACAAACAAGAAAAAGACCACAAGATCATGGTTTTTGATTTGGGGGGAGGAACATTTGATGTCTCTGTCCTTGAATTGGGAAATGGCGTCTTTGAAGTCCTTTCAACGAATGGGGACAACCATCTCGGAGGGGATGATTTTGATGATAAGCTTGTTGATTACATCGCCGGTGAATTCAAGAAGCACTACGGCATGGACTTGCGAGAGGACATTACCGCGCTCCAGCGATTAAAGGATGCGGCTGAAAAAGCAAAGATTGAGCTTTCAACTTCCCTCACCGCCAATATCAACCTGCCTTTCATCATCGCGGACCACACAGGCCCCAAGCACCTGAATATGGATATTTCAAGGGCGAAATTTGAGGAGCTTGTCGCAGATTTGATTGAAAGAACAGTCAAGCCAGCGAAGCAGGCACTGAAGGACGCAAAACTCACAGAGAAGGACATTGACCGCATTATCCTTGTGGGAGGATCAACACGAATCCCCGCTGTCCAGAAAAAAGTGAAAGAGCTCACTTTAAAGGAACCGGACAAGTCAGTCCATCCTGATGAGGCTGTCGCGCTTGGCGCGTCAATCCAGGCCGCAATTTTAGGGGGAGAAGTAAAAGATGTTTTGCTGTTGGATGTTACCCCCCTCTCTTTGGGCATTGAGACCTTGGGTGGAATTTTTACGAAGATTATTGAGAGGAATACAACAATTCCTATAAAACGGACCCAAATTTTCTCTACCGCAACAGACAACCAAACCGCAGTAACGATCAGCGTCCTTCAAGGAGAAAGAGAAATGGCTGCTGACAACCACGGCCTGGGAAGATTTGAGCTGTACGGCATGCCTCCCGCCCCCCGTGGCGTCCCACAGATTGAAGTCACATTTGACATTGACGCGAATGGAATTTTAAATGTCAATGCAAAAGACCTTGGAACAGGGAAAGAGCAGAAGATTGTCATCAGCGGAAGCAGCAACCTCTCCAAGGAAGATGTTGAAAAAATGAAAAAGGAGTCAGAGAAGAACGCGGAAGAAGACAAGAAAAAAAGAGAGCATGTTGAGCTGAAAAACCAGGCAGAATCCTTGGTGCACGCGACAGAAAAGATTCTCGAAGAGTATAAAGACAAGGTTGATCAGCCTGTTAAGGAAACGATTGAGAAAAAGATGGAAGAATTGAAAGAAGCGGTGAAGAAAGATGACGCGTTGGAAATCAAGAGAAAAATCAATGATGTAAACAAGGCAGTCCAGGAGATTGGAGCGAAGATCTATGGGCAGAGCCAGGGAACGCAGGAGAAAGAAGAAGAGAAAAAGAATAAAAAGGATGAGAAGGTGTTTGATGCAGACTATAAGGAAACGTAATCCATGAAAGCAGAAGCGTATCTTCGCGAAGAGGGAATTTTCCCACACGACTCAACGGCTGCGTGATTTTGGCAAAAAATGGCTGAAGATTATTATGGCATTCTCGGGGTGGGAAAGAATGCGAGTCGGGAAGAGATTAAAAAAGCCTACAAGATCCTCGCGAAAAAATGTCATCCTGATCTGAACAAGAATGACCCTGCTGCGACTGAAAAATTCAAGAAGATTAATGAGGCAGCTGCAGTTCTCGGAGATCCAGAGAAACGGGCGCACTATGACCAGTTTGGAACTGCAGACACCAGCCGCATGGGAGGATTTGATTTCTCGGGATTTGACGTGGGAGGATTTGACTTTGATGATATCTTTGAGAATTTTTTCGGGATGAATCTTGGAAGATCGAGAAAACGCGGCCCCAAGAAAGGCCAGGACATCCGGTATGATTTAACCATCAGCTTTGCGGAAGCAGTCCATGGCTCTGAGAAAAACATCAAAATCGATAGAATTGAGAACTGCGAATCCTGCAAGGGTCTTGGAGCAGCATCTCGTGATGAAATCATCAATTGCCCAACATGCAATGGCTTGGGAAGAGTAAAAAAAACAATGAGAACTCCTTTCGGCATATTCAGCCAGTCAGGCACCTGCAGTTCATGCAGGGGCCATGGAACAACCATTAGAAAACCATGCATGCGGTGCGGCGGTGACGGGAAAGAGAGAAAAACAAAAATCGTAAAAGTAAAAATTCCTCCCGGGGTTGATGAGGAATCCACGTTAAAGCTTAAGGGGGAGGGGATGGCGGGAGATTATGGCGCCGAAAATGGAGATGCGTATGTTGTGCTCCATGTTGAAGAAGATGAAATTTTTGAACGGGAGGGGGATAATGTGTACATCACCATGCCCCTGAGCTTCTCGGGAGCCGCTCTTGGTACAGAAATAAATGTTCCCACAGTAAATAAAAAAGACATAAAATTAAAAATACCTGCAGGAACGCAGACAGATTCCATATTTAAAGTGAAGGAGTATGGTATCAAGAATGTTGGCGGTGATGGTGTAGGTGACATGTATGTGAAGGTTGTTATCAAAACACCTGAAAAATTAAATAAGAGGGCAAGAGGGTTATTTGAAGATCTTGCTCAAGAGGATAATGAAACCTTAAATCCGGAAAAAAAAAGGGGACGTAAATCAAAATCAACTTTTTTTGACGGGTGGTTTTAAAGAAATTTTCCCAATATCTTGAGAATACATCCCTCTATTTCTCCCAATTTTTCTTTATTTAAAGAAACTTGCAAACCGTACGAGGTTGGTTTTGTTAGTATAATCCTTTCCTTGATTAATTGCTTGGCTACTTTATCTACTTCTTTTCCTAAATGCGTTGGAAAACCTTTTTTTAAAGTATCAAAATGGGTGTGAACATTACCAATAATTTTCTTTCTCCTTAGATGATAAAGTATTGTTGCTTTAATCTTGTCTCTATCGCTAAAAACCACACGTTCCACACGAAGTGAAAATATTTAAATGTTTCTAATATTGAAATATAAAAACATAAATAGAAATATTTATAAAGTATCATGTTTACTACTCTTCATATTCAAAAAGGTATGGAAAACAAAACTGTATTTATAGAAATTTTTGGAGATAATCCAATAATTAAAGTATTAGATTTCCTTATAACCTTCCAGTTATTTGACTATTCTTTAACCGAAATTGCCAAGAACTCCGGAGTAAGTTATTCCACGCTTCAGACCTTT
>CAZTDJ010000045.1:0-6630 GCA_964612835.1 Candidatus Woesearchaeota archaeon | reverse complement strand
TATTCTCTACTCCCACAACAATCCTATCCGGGTTCATGAAATCTTCTATCGCTTTTCCTTCCCTCAGAAATTCTGGGTTTGAGACAACATCATATTCCTGCTGGGTGTGCGCAGAGATAACTTTTTTCACTTCATCCGCCATGTCTACAGGAACAGTGCTTTTATTTACAATGATTTTGTAGCCATTCATGGATTTCGCGATTTCACTCGCAACCCCATAGACTGCATTAAGGTTCACAGAGCCATCGGCATTCGACGGTGTTCCCACGGCAATAAAAATTGCCTGAGAGGAGTGTACTGCATCATCAAGATGGGTAGTAAAGCGTAAGTTTCCTTTTTCTATATTTTTTGTAATAAGGGTTTCTAGCCCGGGTTCATAGATTGGTGAAACCCCTTTTTGTAAGAGCTCTATCTTCTTTTTGTCATTGTCCATACAAATAACCGTATGCCCTTTTTCAGCAAAACATGCTCCAGTGACTAATCCCACATATCCTGTACCAATGATTCCAATTTCCAATCAAATCACCCCATGGTTCATTTTAATTAACGTATTGTTAAACTGTTTAAATATCCTATGTTTATCCTACCCCATGCGATAGTGGTAATAAATCTTTAAAAAGATAGCTCCCTCCTATGTGAATATGAAAACCAAGATCTCCATCACCATAGACGAAAGACTGCTTAAAGAAGTGGATGATTTTATAGACAATGCCTATGTGAAAAATCGTTCTCAGGCTTTTGAAGAGCTTATCAAAAAGGCGATTGTGGAAGACAAAGCGGCAGTCATCTTGTGCGGGGGGGATGAAAGCTTGCTACAAATAGGGAAAGAGGAGTATGCCCCTCTTGTAAAAGTGGGAAAATATCCCCTCATTGAACACCAGGTTAGAAAACTAGCGGAGAATGGATTTAAAAAAATTTATATTGTCGCGAGGAAAAAGATCCTCTCTTTCATTATGCCCCTTCTCAGGGATGGCTCCTCTTTTGATGTTTCTGCAGAGTATATAGAGGAAATATCGTCCTATGGCACATTTGATTCTTTGAAACTCGTGAAAGAAAAATTAAGGACAAAATTCATTGTGGTATATGGGGATATCTTTTTTGACAATATCAATCTCAAGGCATTATGGGAAAAGCATTTGGAAGTAAGCCCTACTGTCACCCTTATGGTTACCACCTCAAACACCCCCTCGAAAAAGGGAGTGGTTATCATGGAGGGGGATAAGATTCTTGAATTTATCCAGAAACCAAAAAAATCAGATACCTACACTGTTTTTTCTCCCATTTTTGCTGCAAATTCAGACATTTTTCGATATGGGGGGGTTAGCTTGGAATATGACGTTTTTCCGCGATTGGCAAAAGACGGAAAATTGAAGGGATTTTTAAGCTCTGAGAGGGAGATCCATATTAATGCCAAAGAAGATGTGACATCCTCTCCACGCTAAAGCGTGGAGCTTCCAGCGCCTGTTTCATTATCAAAAGGTTTGTCTTTATTGTGTAGCGTATATGCAAAAAATTCATCCACTGGCTAAAGCCCATTGGTTTTCTTTTTAGGGAGGAATAAAACCGGGGCATTAGAATGTTATTAAACACATGGAGGTGAGTTTAACATAAGCCCCAGTAATGATTATTTAATTTTTTTCTCCAATTCGCCTTTGCTTGTGTAAACTGCAGGATCGAATGCAAAAAAAGGGTTGGTATGTGGTTCTCCATCACCATCATAAATCAAAGGAACCAGAATTTTTCTAAGTCCATTCTCATTAATTTCCTCTTGAACAGTATACTTAGAACGTCCCATACTATCATATCTATCATAATATTGGATACGTCCGTTATTATAGGCCACCTTTATTGTATTTTTTAAAAGTGTAATATGTCCGTTAGAGACAACAATTTCTTTTAGATTTTCTTTTTTCTTGACGTTTTCCACTTTTCTTTCTAATTCACTTTTGCTTTCATTATTGCATGGATCTAATATAAAAAGGATGTTCGTATGCGGTTCTCCATGGGGATCATAAATCAAAGAAACCAGAATTTTTCTAAGTCCATTCTCACCAATTTCATATTGGAAATTAATCCTTCCTTTTTCTAAATGGCGAGAATAATCCGTTTCTTTTGTTGGATTCTTTTCTTTTGTTGATTTCATAATCTTCCTCCATGGAGATTAGGGTCTAAAAGATGGATGTCTGTAGCAAGAACATGGTATAGTTCGTTTCCTTTATCACTGTTCCAATCAGAGTCCACTTTAACTTCTACTCTTGCTCCTGGATTGATTAAATCATCAACTTTTCTTAAGTTTAATGTTTCTCTGTGATAAACGTCAATCTGTTTATTGCCGAATTTTGTATCCATTGAAAAAATATACATTTCGCGCGATCCCAGTATGGGCAGCCCCTGAGGCCGATAATGCTCATCAGTAACAGTTCCTTGTAATGTAAAAGTAAACTCCTCTTTTTTTGGAGTTTCTATCTCACCCATAGCGTACCACAGACCAATACCAACAACTGTCCCAATTACAATTTCCACTACATGTTTCTCTAACGTTTCCTTTGCCTTCTTAAATGTTTTATATTCCATTTGCTTCATAACATATCGTCGGGATATTCATTGGCTGGCTTTATGGACCCCCACGCATAACCAGGTGCTGGCCTTTCAATTTTTGCTTCTTTAATTGATTTAGGAATAAGGGCAGTTCCATGTCCTACCTGAAGTGCACATGCTCCAATTCCACGTATTCTAACCAGCTCATGTTTATAATCAACAACTGCTTCTGTTCCATCTGGCACGTCCACACAATCACAATCTGTATCATCTGATTTGAAGCGGATTCCTACAGCGCTATAATTTTCAGGTCTTGTTCCTTTCATGGCGCAATACTCTGTAGCAGTTATTGTCAACATTTCTTCTAACTTCATTTTTTTCATTTTAATTTCCCTCCTAATTTAATTTAATATTGTAATAACACGGCTTCTTTATATATCTTACCTTTATCCTACTTTATCCGATAAAGCGGGGAAGATTGCAAGAGCTTATGCTCCAAAAACTTTTTTACCACGTTTTTCCTTAAATTTGGCAGATAAGCTGAATGGGCAGTATATTTCACGGGATTTTCCCGAAATTCTTTTTCAATATACCCCTCAATCCTCCATGGCTCTTTGTTTCTTAAGAATATTCTATCCTCAATGCTTATCCCTAGATTGTTAAATATCATATTCTGCAAGCAATATTCTGCCATTTTTAGCTCTTGTTTTAGGAAGAACTTTGAAAAAAAAGAGATATCTCCTCTTTCCTCATACTTTGCAATCCTATCATGCAATGATTCATACACTACCGCAAGATCTTCAAGAAAATTTTTACCCATAGACATATAACACAGCCTTTCTTTATAAACTTTCCTATTTCTGTGTCTAAAAAGTAGTAAAAAAGAAAAGATTTATAAATGATGAATGCGCTATAGGGATATGGCGCTTGATTCTTTGTTAAAGCAAAATGAAAGTGAACTGATAAGAGTTGGAAATCTTGTCTATTCTTCCCATGGCTTGCAAAGGCTTAAAGAAAGAGGGCTTTTTCCAGCAGTTATAGAGGATACCCTCAATATGGGCGATAAATATGGGTTAAAGAGCGCCTATCCTGGAACAAAGGGGGCAACAGAGGCGTATGTAAAAATGCATTCTGCAAAGGTTGGAAAAAAATCCAACATCGTAAGCATTGTTGTGCTTGTGGACGATAAACAAAATGTAAAAACTGTCCACGTATGTAGGGACAAAGAGCTGCGGTCTTTTTTAAGAAATGATGTGAAATAATGTGCTTTTGTTTTAGCAGTTCTACGCATTGGTATAAAAAAGGCCAATAAGAAATCTTTTTAATCTTAGATAAAGCGGTAAATCATTTACTTCAACAGACAATCTTTTTTTTAAGGAATATTCCTTTCCCGCGGCATCCTTGTAGTGTATCTCAACCAAAACCCCCATAGAAGCTTCTTTTCCTGACAGGAGTAACTCTCCTTTTTTATCAACAACAGAAACCTTTTTCCCATTGACAAAAACAGCAAGATTGTCCGTGTCTTTCTGTTCCACGATAAATGACGCTGTTGCGGTTTCCCCATACGAGAGGGATGTGGGGGTAAAATTGGAGAGAGAAACAACAGGAATATTGATGATGGAAGGAACAATTTTTTTCTCCTTGAATTTATCAGGGGTTTCAACGCTGAAGGTAAACTCTTTTTTTGGCCATCGCTGATACGAAAACTCTTGGTACCCTCCAAGCCCCAACGAAATTTCTTCGCAGCTTTCTTCCAAGCACACAGTGATGAGCGAAAGAGGAGTATTGCCGGAATTCGCGGTTGCGCACGTAATGTTCATTTTTTCATCGGGATAATAACTTTTTTTCTCAGTATCGCAATAGATGTCCACATCAGAAAAAAATTCCTTTTGCTCTCGTTCTTCATCAAGGGCGATGATCGTATCTGCCTCAATTTTGCTGATGAAGGGAGCCTCCCGATGGTACTCAATACTTGCATCACCTACCGTAAGCCAGTTTGTTTTCGCTTCCACAAGGGATTTGTAGAGATACTCAGAATCCAGATCTGGCTCGATCTCTGCGAGAAAATAGACGTCTTTTTCTTCTCGGGGTTTAAGCAAAACATATGCCTGGGTTTTGCCAATTATTTTGGGCGATTTTGTCACATACACTTGCACAGGGACATAGTAATCAGCTAAATTTTTTACGGTAACGCGGATGGGCAAATAACTTCCGAAATTCACCTCCCGCTCATACGGGGTAACAGAGATATTCACGATCTTCTTGACATGGCTTTTTTTCTCTCTTAAAACTGCGGAAACATTCAGTGAGTCTGAAGAAACTGTCGCATCTCTGCTTTTCCAGCGGTACGCCAGCGCAGAAACTCCTGAATCAGTAGAATCCTGAAATTTGATATGCCCTGGATCAATATACCCGTACTGGCCAAAAGTCGGGTCAAAAGGGATCCATCCATGCCCTAAAAAGTATACTTCTGCCCAGCCATGGTTCCCAAATCCCAGGTCAGTGTTTGAATAGACAATCCCTGAGACAAAACGTGCAGGCACCCCAATAGACCTCATCATGGAAACAAAGAGATTGGAAATCTCATCGCACACCCCGATTCCATTTTCAAAAACCCATGAGGAAGGAAGCACATTAAACTCTGTTTGTTGATTAAGGGTGTAATTGACATAATCATGAACCCATGAGGCAATGCGGTGGGCAACCACATACAGGTCAGTTTCTCCCGCTGCAATGCTCTCTGCTTTTTCTTTCATCTCTCGGGTGATGTCTATCTTGGGGGAAGGATTGAGATATATTCTTATTTCCGGAGGCAGGTCATAGGGCAAGAGGGGAAAATCAATCTTTTCCTTTATCTGGATAAGATAACTTGCGGAATCAACCGAAGCGACCCTTCGGAATCCCACGGTCCCATTGGGAATTTCCCAGAAATATCGCACTGTTGTTTCGTTCTCTGTGACCGCGCCTTTTGCGTCAACGTCGTTTTCTAAAGATTGAATATGCTGATTCTCGGCAGTGATCGGAAAAAAAAGCAATTGGGCTTCCAAATCCCTCACCAAGCCGCTTTCTGTTCCTTTTTTAATGTGGAATTCTCCAGCGATGGCGATATCAATCGTAACCTCGTCATATTCAGCGATGTCTTCCAAAGAAAAGGCAGGAGAAGCCATCAGGAGGATAAAAAAAGCAATCCAGAGGGGTTTCATGGTATTCCTTATGTAAAAATTGTTTATAAAATTTCTGCATCTAAATAGAAATAAGGTTTATATAGTTCTTAAACTTATAATCAAACGCAAAAAAATGAAGAACGCCAAGAATACAGGGAGAAAGTTTCTCAATAAATACTGGGTTGGAGCAGCGGCCATTGCCCTTTTTGAGATATGCTTGAGTTACCAGGCAATCAGACAAGAAAAGAACATTATTCAATACCATAAAAAAATAGCTCAGGATGTTATATTATTCATGCGCAACAGGCCCACGGAAAGAACAGTAGCCGCTCTTTTTTATCTTACCTCGCAGATTCCCTTTAAAACAGGAGTCATGCAGGTGTCTTTTGACAATCTTGAGGAAACGCTTGAAAACAAGGAAACAATCGAGCATATCCAATCCATCATTCAACAGAATCGCGCAAATGATTTTTCAGAAGTTGGCGGCTATATCCGCTACTATGAAAAAGAGAAAAGATTAGATTTTTACAAGTGCATGAGCCTTAATGAGGAATTGATGAGGGAGCTTGAAAACAAAAGCACGTTTGAAGAAAAGATTTCTTATCTTGAATACCTTTGCAATCTTCAATTGCCGGGATACAAAGCTGAAAAGGAAAATAAAGAAGAAGGAAGGGAGGCATACTTCATAGACTTCTTGCCGTTACACGCCCCTTCATTCAAAACCATTCTTGAAACAACAAAGAAAACAGGAAGCCAGAAAAAGCTCGACTTTTTGATCACCTGGCTCTATGAGTCTTCAAAAGATGCGTACCTCCCCTCGCTCGACCATATTTTAAATGCGATGTTTGAGGGGAATTTTGGGCCTTCAACATTGGAGTTTCATATTCATGGAAACTCGCCTCTTTCAGCAGGTTCGTTGGAGCCGTCA
>CAZTDJ010000044.1:2939-6731 GCA_964612835.1 Candidatus Woesearchaeota archaeon | reverse complement strand
TAGAGCTTCTTTTACAACCTTTGCCGTTTTATTCGCATTGTGCTTCGCAAGGTTTTTCAGCGCTTTTTTGTGGCCTTGTTTGGAATGCTCCATGGCATTTTCAATAGCAGATTTTGCCTGTTCAGGAACTTTTTCTTTCACATCCCCTAAAACTCTGAGATGTTTGGACGTGGCGAGAGCAACCAACTCGGCAACTTTTTCTTTGTTTTCTTTTATTAATTGCGCGAGTTCTGATATCTCATTTGCTTTTTCAATGCGTTTTTGAGCATTTTCTAAAAGAGCATCAATCTTTTTGGTATTGTTCCTTTCTGCAAGAGCGCGAGCTTCCGCAAGTCTTTTTTCAGCTAATCGCAAGTGCCGTTCAGCTTTTGCAACTTTTTTAAGAACAAAGAGGTCTCCAACCCTTTCTCCTGCCTTTTTTAGCCCATAGAATGGACTGTCTGGCAAAACTCCCGGCTTTTCAAGCTCTTCTTCATGGGCATACGCCACAAAACTTAAAAGAAGCAGCAAGGAGATTACTAACGCGATTTTTTTCTTCATTTTTGTATAAGGGGCACATATATTTAAATATTTTTTGGATTTCAGTGTTTTGATGGAAGAGCCAATACTAAGGGAATACAGGGAAGCGGGGAGGATTGCTGCCAGAGCGCGTGATTATGGCTGTTCATTAATAAAATCAGGGGTTTCATTGCTTGAAGTGACTGAAAAAATTGAAAAGAAGATTCTTGCATTGGGCGGTAATTTCGCGTTTCCCCCACAAATCTCAAGGAATGAAATTGCAGCCCACTATTGCGCATTCCCAGAAGATCCCAATACATTTGAAGAAGGGGATGTGATTAAGGTAGATATTGGAGTCCATATTAATGGGCATATCGCGGACACCGCAAGCACCGTGGATTTGGGTAGTAATAACAAACTTGTATTGGCTTCTCAAAACGCGCTTCAGAATGTTATGAACCTCGTAAGGCCAGGAGTGAAACTCTTTGAATTAGGGCGAGTTATCCAGGAAACCATTCTTCACCACGGGTTCCAGCCTGTCAAAAACTTATGCGGGCACGGGATTGGCGAGTACATTATCCATGAAAACCCCAGCATTCCTAATTATGATAATGGGAGTACAACGAGCATCGGGGAAAGAGTTATTGCAATAGAGCCATTCGCGACAACAGGGAAAGGTTCAATTTATGAGGGAAAACCTTCCGGGATTTATGCCCTTGTAAGCAAAAAGCCAGTAAGGGATCCAGGAGCTCGAGAAGTTCTAAAATTTATTCTGGAGCATTACAAAACATTGCCCTTCACATCGCGATGGATTATCAACCAATTTAAGATGGGAGGATACGCGATAAAAATTCTTGAAAAGGAGGGGATTCTCTACCAATACCCGCAGCTGCCTGAAAAAACAGGAGGTTTGGTTTCCCAGGCAGAGCATACATTTATTGTAAAGGAGAAACCAGAGATAACTACCTTATCTCAAGAGTAGAATTTTGAAAGAAGGCTATCCTAAGTATGAGGGGGCAGTTTCCTCTTTCACAGGTTCTGATTTTTTAAGGAATTCTTTTTCCATTTGTTTGTAAATGTTTAAATCTTCCTCATTGATCGAAGCCCCCACTTTTTTCAGCGCTTTTTTGAAATGCTCCATCTTGACCTCTTTTGCGTCCTTGTTTTCCCGCAGCGCGAGAATGGCCGCTTCCCTGCAGAGGTTTTCAATGTCCGAACCCACGAAGTTTTCCGTTTGCTCCACCAGCTTGTCTGTATGGGCGTCCTTCGCAAGGGGGATATTCGCGGTATGGATTTTGAATATTTCTTTTCGTGAGATTTTATCAGGGACTGGAACGAGCAGAATTCTATCAAATCTCCCCGCGCGCAGTATCGCGGGATCAAGAATATCTGGCCTGTTGGTCGCGGCAATGACTACAACATCACTGAGCTCTTCAATTCCATCCATTTCAGTTAAAAGCTGGTTGATGACCCTGTCTATGACATTTGTAGAAAGATCCCTTCCTCTTCGAGGGGCTATCGCGTCAATCTCATCAAAAAAGATGACTACGGGAGAAACTTGCCTTGCCCTTTCGAAAACTTTGCGGATTCCTCGCTCCGACTCACCGAGCCATTTACTGATAAGTTCTGGACCTTTAACTGAGATAAAATTCGCTTCGCTTTCTGTCGCGACAGCCTTCGCAAGCAATGTCTTTCCACAGCCCGGAGGACCATGAAGAAGAATTCCTCTAGGAGCCCGGATGCCCATCCTTTTAAATCGTTCAGGATATTTCAGTGGCCATTCCACTGCCTCGCGAAGTTCTTGTTTGGTTATCTCCAGGCCGCCAATATCCCCCCATTTTATTTTTGGAATCTCTATGAAAACTTCCCTCATAGCAGAAGGTCTAACCATCTTCAATGCTTCTACAAAATCTTTTTGGCTGATCACCAGTTTTTCGAGCAATTCTTTTGAAAGCTCTTTGTCTTCATCCAGCTCGAGGTTGGGCAGTAATCTTCGAATAACAATCATCGCTGCTTCCTTGCAGAGCGCGGCAACATCAGCGCCTACAAACCCGTATGTTTTTCCAGCAATTTCATTGAGGTTGACCTCTTTGGTGAGGGGCATGTTCCTGGTGTGGATTTTGAGGATTTCCAATCGTGCTTCTTGGGAAGGCACCCCAATCTCGATTTCCCTGTCAAATCTCCCCGGCCTTCGTAATGCGGGGTCTATTGCGTTTGGTCTGTTGGTCGCGGCGATCATGATAACTTTCCCTCTTCCTTTCATGCCATCCATGCTTCCCAGAAGCTGCGCGACAACTCTCCTCTCTACTTCCCCATAAGATTCTTCCCTCTTGGGGGCAATCGCGTCAATCTCATCAATGAAGATGATTGAAGGGGAATTTTTTTCAGCTTCTTCAAAAATGTCCCGTATCCTTTTTTCAGCCTCCCCGATATATTTGCTCATGATTTCAGGGCCATTAATGGAAATAAAGTTCGCCTCGCTTTCATTCGCGACAGCCTTCGCGAGCAAGGTCTTCCCGCATCCCGGCGGCCCATGCAGTAAAATTCCTTTTGGTGATTCCACTCCCAATCTCTCGAAAATTTCAGGATGTTTCAAAGGAAGCTCTACCATCTCCCTAACTTTTGTCACTTCATCAATTAAACCACCCACATCCTCGTAGGTTACTTCAGGAACTTTTTCTTCTGTTACCTTCACTGCTTTGGGATTGACAACAATTTCCGTGTTTTCCGTAATAATCACTGCTTGTTTAGGGGTTGTTTCCACAACGACAAATTTTAAGTCCTTGAATCCAAATCCCCCGACACTAAAATCAGCATTAAGAATATCAAACACCTCTTCAAACGGGCTCCCTTTCATTTGAAGTTTTCTCCTGCGCGCCCCTCCAAGAGAGACAATATCTCCTTTCACGACCGCCCTCCCCATTAATCCTCTTTTGAAATACACAGGGCTCGCTTCGACAAAAACTCCTTCCTGGGCTGGAGCGATTTTTGCAGAGGTTGCTTCCGCCACTTCTGCTTTTCTTATTTGAACATATGATCCAATGCCTGTTTTCGCGTTTCTTCGAATAAGCCCGTCCATGCGGATAATGGCTTGGCCGACGTCACTAGGGTACGCCCTGTCCACAATGCCGACTGTTTTTCTGCCGCCCTCAATCTCGATGACATCTCCGGGATTTACTTTTGCCCCGCGCATGGTTTCAGAATCGATTTTAATGATTCCTTTATAGGCTTCTTCCTGGAACGCTTCTAAAACCTTCAGTTTAATTCCCGTGGACATAGCGTATTATAAAATCA
>CAZTDJ010000044.1:0-2929 GCA_964612835.1 Candidatus Woesearchaeota archaeon | reverse complement strand
GGATTATTTATAAATCTTGCTCTAAAATTCCTTAATTTTTTCTTTTGTTTTCTGAGGCGAAATTATTTAAAAGAAGAGGAACTCTTTGAGAAGGAATGGTACGCACGGGTAACCCTTATCTTGATGAAAATCTAGGGGGTTTTTTGGAGGGGGAGATCACCTTGATCTATGGCCCGCCCGCGTCTGGAAAAACAACGATTTGTTTGCTCGCCGCTTCTTTTTTCTCTCTCGCAGGAAAGAATATCGTGTATATGGACACGGAAAAAAGTTTTTCCGGAGAGAGGATACAGCAAATGCATAAGGAGAATTCCCAAGAAGCGTTGAAGCGCATCCGCATTTTAAAAGCGAACTCGTTTGAGAAGCAATACCTCTTTACCAAAAAATTGCTCGAAGAATCGTTTGACCTTTTGGTTATTGATTCCTTGACAAATCATTATCGGCACGCGGAAAATCGTGTTGAGGCAAACCAGCTCATGACGCTTCATCTGCAGGATTTAGTGTATCTCGCCAGGGAGAAGAAGGTTCCTATTTTGTGCACGGGCCAGGTTTATACCAATATTGATACAGGGAATATCCAGATCGTCGGCGGCGCCATGATTAAACAGTGGAGCAAGTGCGTGATTCGGCTTGAAAATGATGGGGTGCGGATGATGGAACTGGAGAAGCACCCTATTTTTCCTAAAAAAAGATTTGCGTTTGCCCTTATCAACCAGGGCGTTGGGCAGGCATAGCTTTTTTTAATTCTCTCAGAACATCCGGCTTATTCGTGAAAATTCCATCGACGCCTTGGCGGACGAGATTTTCCATCTCTTTTTTTTTGTTTGAGGTATACGCGAAAACTTTAATTCCTTCCTGATGAGCTTTCTTCAGTACTCCTTTGACCGCACTTTTCTTGTCTATATGGATACTCCACGGCTTGATTCTCTTTTTTCCGTCATAGAGGAAATAGGAGATTTTATCTTTTGATCCAAAAAGAGGGGCGATTCTCACAGAAGGAAGAATCCTTTTGAGCGTGAGAAGGGTTGGATGGTGAAAGGAAGACACAATGACGCTCTGTTCAACATTTTTCTTTTGGATTATAGCAGCGACCTCTTTTTCAATGCCCCTCGCTTTTATTTCAATATTCATCTGGGCTTTTCCTTTCAGGGCATCAATCGTTTCTTCTAATGTAGGGATTCTCTTATTTTTATCCATAACAAACGAGCGTATCTCTTTGGAGGTCAAATTTTTGACTTTTCCTTCTCTCCCCGCAGTCCTCTTCATGCCCGCATCATGGACCACAATAAGATGATTATCTTTTGTTTTGCGAACATCAAACTCCACTATCTCTGCTCCTAGTTCGAGCGCTTTTTGAAAAGAGCTGAGAGTATTTTCTGGCATATATGCCATTGCTCCACGATGCCCAATGACGAGAGGAAATTTTTTCATGTGCAGAGAAGAATTATTTGTAAATTCCTATTTTGCCCTCAAGAGTCTTTTGATCTTTGATTCCTGATTTGACCAACGCAACTGCTTTTTCTAATTCTTGGTAAGTATCGAGATTGTCGATTAATTCAATAAACGTCTTGGCTTCCAATTCCCTTTGAAGATAGGAGAGATTATCAAAAACTTTTTTGTTGCCGCTATAGAGATTTTCTAATGCAAGGGTAGCAGCGTTCAACTTCTTTTCTTCAAGCCCTGTTTTAATTTCCTCTTTTTTGCCTTCTTCATACAGTTGAATGATATCCTTTAATTTTTCCCTCCTTTTTTTGTATCGCTCCTGTATATTGCTCCCTGAATTCATAAAATGTAACATAAGACTAAAATCATTTTTGAGATGGTGATCTGAGAAATACTTCGCGATCATATCTCCAAAGATATCGCATGCGGTTTCTTCAATGACACTTTCTTCATATCCTTCTCCGTCGTATGAGCTTTGAAGCGCATCCTTTACAGATTCATTCTTTCTGACGATATGGTGGCCTGATTCATGCCCGTATACCATAATGAGAATATAAAGGTCATCTATGGAGGCATCAATAGTGGTTTTTTTTCCATTGTTTTCTCCCGCAGCTATAAATGTGCGTGCAGAATATTCTTCTTTATTATTTTCTTTTTCAATATCCGCAGGGATATTGCTTTTTTTAAGGATTGTATCTTGAAGTTGTTGAATCCTGCTTTCAATTTCCTTGCACGTATGATTGACATTATTTGGCGGTGCAGTATAATTATAGGCATCTTCCGTTTCTATACATTCTTTATACTCTTGGAGAAGAGACGCAAAGGTTTTGAATTCAGCTGAATTTGCATCAATCCTGCTTGTGTATATTGGGCCAACTAATTCAGCAAGATATTCTGCAGCATACCCTTCTTCTTCGTTTAATATTTGATCGTAATACACGAATTCCTCTATTCCCAGTTTGTCCTTCCTGCTTAAAATGAGGAGGCTCCTCACACCCGTAACCGTGAGTTCAGAATTGATGTTTACGTCGATAGATGTTTTTGCGTAGATGTCTGCTTCAACAATGCCTTCGAGTTTTGTCTCAACATCTTTGAGGATACTATTCCTTTCCCCTTCATATAAAGAAAGTTTTTCTTTATCAGCCGCAGTTCCGTATTCCTGTATCGCATTAATTTTTTTTGCCAGCCCCACGAATTGTATGATGCTGTCGCTTGACGTCACTTGGTAGTCCTTGTAGGAATCATGATCTGGCTGCTTTGCAAGCAGTGCCTGATTTCCCCATAGAAATTGCCCAAAAATTGTGCCACACAGTATGGCTTTTTTTAATCCCGTTTTTATTGCCATGTTTATTGCCACGTGTTTATCCCATTAAAAAAGAAAACTGCGGGCTTTAGTTCGCAGATGAATTATTGGGATTTATGGAGTTAAGGCGACATGACAAAGCCAAACTCCTGCAGGAAATAAAAAAAAAAAGGAGTATATAAAAAT
>CAZTDJ010000043.1:0-6777 GCA_964612835.1 Candidatus Woesearchaeota archaeon | reverse complement strand
TGTCACAGAAAAGCCGTATTTTCTTGCAGCAGGGTCAAGAGCATCTTTTTTCTTCACCGCCACCACGATGGTCCCCCTTTTCTTCAAAATATATTCTGCCTGATAAAAAAACTCAGTGTAGATCTTTGCGATGTCATCCTCTTTTTTCACTTTTGAGACTGATGGCAAAACGCTCACCATGTAATCGACCTCATTCCTCCTGAACTTTGTTTCGAGCCACTCAATATCAATTCTCGCAAACTTTATCCCTTTCCTCACCAGCGCAACCTGCGCATTGATCTCGCTGCACTTGACATTATGCATCAAAGGATCAGAGCACACAATCCCTGTTTTCTTCTTTTGTATCTTCTTGTCAATCTTCGCAAAGTCAAATTTTCCAAAATATTTCAGCTTATGCTTCAGGGGA
This sequence comes from Candidatus Woesearchaeota archaeon, assembly GCA_964612835.1. GTDB lineage: Archaea > Nanobdellota > Nanobdellia > SCGC-AAA011-G17 > JAGVXY01 > CAZTDJ01. The sequence goes on along the minus strand of CAZTDJ010000043.1, from coordinate 6,371 downwards.
AACCCATTCGGAACATGCGAGGTGAACAATGCCGCCTCAATGGGGATGGAGCCGTCCTTGCAGAAAGGATCAATGAATTTCCCTTTTCCCTCAAATCCACTCAGCCTGACAAGGCAGTAGGCGAGGCAGGAGTTGATAGACTCGTTCACTCCCCGTATCCGGTAATCCCTCTTGCAGAGGTTTATCCCCCCCACATCAACCCCGATAAAGCATTGATTCTCAATAACATCAGCAGAGATGATCGTGTCTGGATTTTCCAGGTCAACTTTTTTTTCCAAAAGCGAGCCAATCTCTTTTTCAACCCACTGCGAATTGAAGGGGTGGCTGCCTTTCCTAAAACACCGCACCGCGAATCTTTTTCCTTTCAGCTTGTTTAACGCTACATCTTTGATGCTCTTTTTGAAATCCTTTTGATCCTTGAATGAAAACTCTTTCAGGAGGAGATAGATCCTGCTCATGCTTCGGGCGCAGTACGCTACCTTCTTGATGTCATCCTCCTGCGTGTACTCAATCGCGATTCTTCCGGGGATTTTTATTGAGGAAGCCAAGCCAGTAATTTCCTTTACTTCCTGCATCGCGACCTCCTCCAATTCAGGGATGCAGACGCCAATCGCTTTCATTGTACAATCCTGAATCCTTTTAATCCCACATCTTCCTCTTCAAAAACTTCACTCTGCTCGACCGTGGAATAGCCTGGATTTTTTTTGCAGAATTCTATCATCGCTTCAACATTTTTCTTTTCGCCTTCAAGGATAACCTCAACAGACCCATCCTCCTTATTTCTCACCTGCCCGGCTACTTCAAAACTTTCCGCTTTTTTCTTGATCGCCTGCCTGCAAAAAACACCCCGGACATCCCCATACAAGATAACTCTAACTCGCATATCAATCAAGCAAATAGACCTCATTTGGGTCTATCCCTTCTGAAAACATGTGTGGACATTGCCTTGGTAATTGTAAAAAAACATTTGTATAGTTTGTAAACCAATCTTCCTTGACCGCATAAACAAAGGATTCTTCAAGGGAAATCTTTCCATTTTTGTCTTTATCTGCTTTTTTATTATTTGACAAGATTTCCGGAATAAATCCAATAAAAAAGTTTACAGCAGATTTATCTTTGGAGCTTTTTGAGATTGTAATGGTGTTTTTTCCCCGGAGTGTTTCTGCAAGATTTCCTGAATAGCAGCTGTCAATAATGATTATCTTATATTTTGAATGTATATTTTCCATCATCAGCTTCAATTCATTTTCCCACATAAAATTGGTTTCATCAATTAGAAGATTGGCAGTTCCATCAACTTTTGTACCGTGGCCAGAATACACAAAGATAAATGAATCATCACTGCTTATTTCTTCTGAAAGTTCCTCAAGTTTATTTTCAAGCTTTGATTTAAGCTCCTCGCCATTTTTACAATTTTTATATGAAAGAATGTTTGTTTCTATCCCTTCTTTTTTAAAAACATTTGCAACTTCAGCAATTGCTTTTTCCCCCAAATCCAACTTTATATTGCTTCCAGGAAAACCATTAACAAAAACAGCGTATGTAGTTTGAGGATTGTACTTTTCAGAAATTCCTGTTTTATTCTTTTTGATGACAAATCTTGATGGAGTATAATCAATTAAATTCAATTTGAAATTCATAGTTATGCCTTGTAGGGCGTATAAGCCCAAAAGCCACCAACAAATAACGCCAGCATTAACTATATTATATCTCTTTTTTCCTTTCATCTTCAATCCTGGATATATCCAAATCCATATTTTAATGACAGTGCCGCCCTTTCCAATTCCTTTCCAAGGTAGGCTGCATGGCACAGCTTTGTAATCCACCCTTGGTCAATAATATACTTATAAAGGCCTTGGGCATCTTTGCCTTTTATTTTATGCAGCATCTCATTCTTGTAATTGCAGATTCCCACCCAGATCTCTCCTTTTTCAACCTTGATAAGAAAATAGCATTTGCAATCCAGAACCAGCCGGGGATTATAATTGTCAACAGAAATTACCTTTCCTTCCAATACCTTGATAGGTTTGACATTGCATCGCTCAAATTTCCTTGTGGGTTCAATAATCCTTTCAACTTTTTTTTCCATGTTATACTTTCTTGCGGCACTCCCGTACTCCAATACGTCCGTTGCCTTCTCCCAAATTATACACCAAACTCAGAAAAAAATTATGTGGGTGTTTATCAAAAAGATCACTTCCTCTCACCACAGCACAATTACGTTCCTCGTTACACCAGAATATATATTCTCCTTTTTCACCTAGTCGCATTGGCAAACCTGTTTTTGGATGAACATCTTTTCTTTCAAAATATTTAGTTTCATGATTTGATATTCTATATTGGGGTTGTTTCAAATATTTTAAAGGATAATCGTCGTAGGTGTCTCCACCCGTATAATTCCACATGCCTCCCCCCGTATAAGGATTAATAACAAGCTCATTTTTACCATTAACAATTGCATTCAGCCATTCTTCCTTTTTGCTATTTAATTTTAACTCCCTGATAATGTCTTCCCGATTTTCTGCGCAATAGTCATAGTATATCCAAAATTCTGCAGGGGTTAACATTTGGGAGCCTTTTTTATGTAAGATGTAATTACACCCGTGCCAATTTTCCCCACCCATGGAAACTTCATCTGCAACCCAAAGCCTTAGTTTTGGAATATACATAAATCCTTCTTTTCTTTTTATCTCCTTTTTTGGGGGGTTTAAAAGTTCCTCAAGCTCTTTTGGGGTTGGCTTCTTTATAGGAATTCCAAACAATCCCGTGTTCTTATCATCATTTTCCATGTTAGTACTCAGCGGCAACCTTCAATTTCCGTTTATTGTCTGCCATCTGGGCAATATAAATATTGTCCTTGTTGTTTAATATCCTCACTTTCACCAGGTCTCCTGGATTTTTCATGCAGTCAAAGACGCTGACGCTCCTGTTCCGCGCGGCGACCAGCATCTGGTTTTTCTGCCATCCAGGGCACACGACCGTCGCGTTTAAAACCTCGCCTTTTTCCATGACAAGCGGGAGACTTTTGCAGTGCCTGATATCAATATCCTCTGTCCCGAGCTTGAGCTTCACTTGATACTTTTTCTCCAACTCCTCCAGCTTTTTAAAAAATTTCCACCAGGTGAGTATTTTTGTTTTGGGATTTCTCCCATATTTGTAGTACTCAAACTTCTGGATCGCGAGCTTCGCCCCTATCTCTTTTGAATACAGGATAAGATCTTCCATATCTTTGTCATTCATCCCTGGCACCCATACAGGAGTTAAAAAGAGCTCAATTTTTTTTGTCGCGATGTATTCGGCCATTTTTTTTACATGGTCATATGCGTATGAGTCTATTCCTGCCATTTTTGTGGCGACATCCTTATTGGCTGCGTCAAAAGACAGGTTGATTCTTCCTAATCCGTATTCCTCTAAAAGGTCAATTTTTTCTTTTGTCAGCAATGTTCCATTGGTTTGGCATGAAATAAAATGAACATTTTCCATCGCTCCCAGCGCTTTCACCAATTCCATGATTTTTGGGTAGGCAAAGGTTTCCCCGACAGAATCCAAATTCGCCTCAACAGAAACCCCTTTTTGTTTGACAACCTCCTTGAACCATTGCAAAAGGTAATCCAGGTCAACGATGTAATCAACAGGATGAAAATCAGAATTCGCGTTGGTTGAGCAGTAGACGCACTTTAAATTGCAAATCGTTGTCGCGCGAATCTGCAGCAAATTGGTCCCCCGGTCTATAATTCCTATAGGAAGAGATCCAACCAAAGGAAGCCCCAGTTTTCTGTCAACAACAATGATTTTTTTCATCTCACCTCTTGAGTATGGAAAACCTTTTAAATTAGTATCATTTTTGCAGATTGGCACATGGGGAAACTTTCTCGTCTCAAAAAGGGGTACAGTTTTGATGATGTCAGCCTTGTTCCAAAACGATCTTCTCTCATGACTCGGAAAGACGTGGATTTGACGACATATGTTTCGAAAAACGTCAAATTAACCATCCCTCTCGTTGCATCCCCCATGATTGATGTGGTGTGCAGCAAGCTCGGAATCGCGCTGGCCCGGCAGGGGGGCGTCGCTATCATGCATCGCTACTGCAGGATTGAGGATGAGGCCAATGAAATCTTAAAAGTGAAAAGGGCTGACGCTCCGGTCATTGAAAATCCCTATACGCTCAAAACGCAGGACAAGATTCATGATGCGATAAGCATTATGGAAAAGTATGGCATTAGTGGCATCCCTGTTGTTGATGACGCGGGATATCTCAAGGGAATTGTCACGGGAAAAGATGTCTGGTCAGAAAGGAATCATAATGAAAAGATTGAAAAAATCATGACAGGATTGGAAAAGCTGGTGTATGAGCAGGATGGAATCGATATCCAGAAAGCGGAAAATCTGCTCAGGGAAAAGAGGATTGGAAAACTTCCCCTTATTGATGGACAAGGATATTTGAAAGGAATTATCACCAGCGGAGCGTTGAAAAAAAGGCAAAAGTATCCCTTTGCTGCTAGAGATATTAGGGGAAGGCTTTTAGTCGGAGCGGCGGTGGGGGCCACAGGGGATTATCTAGAAAGAACTGTTGCCTTGATTGAAGCAGGAGCGGATTTTATTGATATTGATGTTGCTCATGGGCACTCAGAGCTCTGCATAAAAGCAGTTGAGAGCATAAAAAATCGCTATTCTATTGATGTGATCGCGGGAGCCATTGCCACTCCTGAAGCTGCCAGAGACTTGATCAACATAGGAGCAGATGGGTTGCGCGTAGGGGTTGGGCCAGGGTCCATGTGCAAGACACGAGTCGTGACAGGAGCAGGAGTTCCCCAATTAACCGCGATTGAACGATGCTATGAAGTTGCAAAAAAAGAAGGTGTTCCCATTATTGGGGATGGAGGAATACGGTACTCAGGAGATATTGTCAAAGCAATGGCAGTGGGAGCTTCATCGGTTATTATAGGGTGGCTTTTCGCAGGAACAGAAGAAAGTCCGGGGATGGTTGTGGAGAAAGATGGAAAAATGGTGAAAAGCTACAAGGGGATGGCGTCCGCAGAAGCGAACTGGGAAAGAAGAAAGGCGGAGCAGGAAGGATTTTCCTATGAAGAGCTGAATGAGTATACCCCTGAAGGGGTTGAATCAGCTGTTCCCTACAAGGGCCCTATTACTCCCCTGATCAAAAAGCTTGTGGGGGGAATTAAGTCAGGATTCAGCTACTGCGGGGCAAGGAATTTTAAAGATCTTGTGAAGAATGCAGAACTCATGACTCAAACTCAAAGCGGGCTTATCGAGGGGAAGCCCAGGATAGAATAATGACATCCATAGCTGTATTGGGCGCTCAAGCAGGAGACGAAGGCAAGGGAAAAATAACAGACATCATCGCGAAGGACGCTGACGCGGTTGTCCGATTTCAGGGAGGCAACAACGCTGGCCACACCATTGTCATTGATGGAAAAAAGTATGCGGTCCATTCCTTGCCATCGGGAGTTTTCTACGGGAAAAGAAATTTAATTGGAAGCGGATGTGTCCTTAATCCCTTTGCCCTCAAGGAAGAAATCAAGCTCATGGAGCAGCAGGGAAAAAAAGTCGATCTAGGAATAGATTTCAGAACCCAAGTCATTATGGATTATCATATCTCTTTGGATATAGCTGAAGAGCAGTATCGCAAAGGAAAAATGAGCAGCGCTGCAGAAAATTCCATGATTGGAACAACCTCGCGAGGGATAGGCCCGACGTATGCGGACAAGCACGGCAGATTTGGGGTGCGGTTTGAACACCTCCTGCAAAAAGAAAAATTGGAGGAAGTTCTTGAGCGGGCGTACCCACAAAAAGAGATGCTGCTTGAAAAATTCTACTCTTCTTCCATCAATCCAAAAAAAGAATTGCTGGAGAAATATTTAGAAATAGGAAAAGAGCTCTCCCCCTATGTGACCGATGTTTCTCGGGAGGTTCACACCCTCTTAAAAGAAGATGATCATGTGCTCTTTGAAGGGGCGCAGGGAACAGAGCTTGATATTATCTTTGGGACATATCCCTACTGCACCAGCTCCCATGTCACTGCGCAAGCGATCCCCTCCTATGTGGGTATCTCTCCTAAAATGCTGACTCAATCCAATCTCAAAGTGATTGGCGTGACCAAAGCGTACACAACAAAAGTAGGACAGGGCCCTGTGCCCACAGAAGAATTGGATGAAACAGTTGCCCACATCATGCGGGAAAAAGGCCAGGAATATGGAACAACAACTGGAAGGCCGAGACGGGTCGGCTACCTGGACTTGGTGCGGTTAAAGGAATCAGTGCGGCTGAATGGCTTTGATGAATTCGCGTTGATGAAAATTGATGTGCTTTCTGGGCTTCCCTTGAAAGCGTGCGTCGCGTACAACTACAAC